>NZ_JBMVJC010000009.1:0-66221 GCF_049893385.1 Streptococcus sp. VTCC 12905
CCTTGCCCACGAGAAAGATTACCAAGGGGCTGTTGAGAAGTATGGTGTTTCCTACCAACAGGTCTATTCTTGGGTCAGAAAGTTCGAGAAGGATGGTTCTAACGGTCTCCTAGATCGTCGTGGGAAAGGCCTGGAAAGCAAGCCTAATCTGACTCCAGAAGAAGAGTTACGCCTCAAAATCAAGCAACAGGAAGAGCGGATTAAGTATCTTGAAATGGAGAACGGCCTGCTAAAAAAGTTAGAAGAAATCAAACGACGAAACCGATGGTAAGACTAGGTCGCCACTTGGAATCCTTCCAAGCGATTAAAGAATATGCGGATGAACAGGAAGAGGCTTCTATCAGCCACTTGTGCCGTATTCTAAAGGTATCTCGCTCAGGCTACTATAAGTGGTTACAACATCAGGAAACAGCTTCTGAACAGGAAAATTTAGGATTGATGAATGTCATCAAGGACCTTCATAGCCAACATAATGGTATTCTTGGTTATCGTCGTATGACGCTATTTGTCAATCGCAAGCTTGGAACCAGCTACAACAAGAAACGGATTCGACGATTGATGCACATTCTAGGTCTACGTTCCATTATCAGAAGAGCCAAGGGTTATTGTACTAAGACTAGCTTTGTCAATGTAGAGGACAACATTCTCAATCGTAATTTTACAGCTACTGCTCCAAATCAGAAATGGTGTACAGATGTGACTTTCTTGAAGTACGGTTTCAGCTGTAAAGCCTATTTGAGTGCTATTAAGGATCTTTACGACGGCTCAATTGTCGCCTATGTAGTTGGTCAATTTAATGATAACGAATTGGTATTGGAAACACTTCGTAAAGCACAAAAAGCTAATCCTAATGCGACACCTTTAATTCACAGCGACCGAGGTTCGCAGTATACTTCGAAGGATTATTACCGTTTAACTACCCAGTATCAGATGACCCGCTCCATGTCTCGTGTTGGTAAGTGTATTGACAATGCACCAATTGAGAGTTTCTTTGGGCACTTTAAGACGGAGTGCTATGATTTGAAGAAATATATGACTTTTGAGGAGCTAGTTTCAGATATTGATGCCTACATCTATTTTTACAATCATCAACGTTTTCAAGAGCGCAAAAACGGCCTTGCCCCTCTTGAAATGAGGAACAAGGCCGTCGCCTAAAATTTTATTATTTCATTGTCCACTTGACAGGGAGCTGTTCAAACAGAGCGATTGGTTTTTGGTGTCTTCTTTACTAGAATGAATGAAACCCGTCACACCCACTTTATTATCCACATCTATCAGTTATTACGTATAAATATGTTAATTCGAGTCACACCACTATAGCCTCTAGTAATCAACTGGATATTTTCACACTTTACAATTTTAAAAAAACCGACATTACTGCCGGTCTTCACTTAATTTTTCTCTCAGTCTGCGCCGATATAAAATCTGCGAAGGGATGAAGTAAAGAAAACTCACAAGAATAATCCAGCGTTTATCCACTCCGCTAAAGAAAATCACTAGAATCAAAATAAATGCAATCGTCAAATAAAAGAAATGATTGGTGAACAATTTTTTCATAACCAGCTTCCATGACTACCTTTCGACATTAGTATATCAAAATAGAGATAGAGAGTACAGACTATTTCTGAAATTCTTACCTGTTTTTTGTATCTAAGATAATGGTAACTGGTCCATCATTGACTAGACTGACCTGCATATCAGCCCCAAAGACACCCACCTCGACTGGTACAAATTCAGACAAGGCCTGATTAAACTCATCATAGAGTTGACTAGCCATAGCAGGAGCTGCCGCTCCTGTAAATGCAGGGCGATTACCTTTTTTTGTATCCGCAAAAAGAGTAAATTGAGAAATGGATAATATCTTGCCTTCCACATCTTGAACAGATTTGTTCATCTTACCTGCCTCATCTGAAAATATCCGCATACTAACGATTTTTCGCACAGCATAATCTAAATCTTCTTGACCATCTTCCGGACCAATACCGACCAAAAGAAGAAGGCCTTGCTTGATCTGCCCATGTACCATATCTTCGATAGTCACACTAGCTTGAGAAACACGTTGTAATACTATTTTCATCTTATCCGTTGGTCCTTTTCACTGAATAAACCTCTGGAACCGACTTAATTTTGTCGACCAAACTTGTCAAGGTTGCCAAATTGGAAATCCCAAAGGATACGTGAATCGTCGCAAATTTCATATCCTTGGTTGGTTGTGCATTAACAGACGAAATGTTTTTGCTAGCATTAGTCAATACTTTCAAAACATCATTGAGAAGTCCCGAGCGATTCAGTCCATAAATATCAATATTGGCCATGTACTCTTTTGTTGAATTATCATCTTCCCAGTCAACATCAATTAAGCGCACATCGTAATTTTCTTGACTCTTAAGGTTCATACAGTTCACACGGTGAACAGCCACCCCACGCCCCTTGGTGATATAACCAACAATTTCATCACCCGGTACTGGATTACAACATTTGGCAATCCGAATCAGCAAGTCAGAAGCGCCCTCGATAACCACACCACCCTCGTGTCGGATTTTTAAACTGTCTTTATTGTCGTGTTTGACCTCTCCACCATTAACCAGTTCATCTGCTACCGCTTTTGCCTTGGCACGTTCGGCCTCACGACGTTCCTTTTCTGTCAAACGATTGAAGATTGACACAGCAGAAACTTCTCCAAAACCGACTGCCGCATAAAGTGCCTCGTCTGTTTTATAGCCGGTCTTTTGCAAAACTTCATCCATGTGACGACGATCTAGATACTGGTTCGGAACGTAGCCATTTTCTTGAAGCAAGCTTTGAAGCATCTCACGTCCTTTGGAAACCGATAATTCCTTATCTTGATTTTTAAAGAACTGCTTGATTTTGTTACGGGCTTTATGGGTTTTTACAAGATTAATCCAGTCACGACTCGGACCAAAGGAATTGGCTGAAGTAATAATTTCTACCTGATCCCCTGTTTTGAGTTTGGTTGTCAGAGGGACCATGCGACCGTTGACTTTAGCACCTGTCGCTCGCTCACCTACCTTGGTATGAATTTCATATGCGAAGTCGATTGGCACAGAGTCCTTAGGCAGTTCCCGTACCGCACCATCAGGAGTGAAGACATAAATTCGTTCTGTAAAAATGTCTTCTTTGACAGAATCTACAAAGGTTTGAGCATCTCCACCAGCACCTTCTTGAAGTTCGATCAAATTATTAATCCAACGCAATTCTTTTTCAGAAGCGGTTGCCTTACCACCACGCTTATAGGCCCAGTGTGCTGCAACCCCGTACTCTGCAACTTGGTGCATCTCTACAGTACGAATTTGAAATTCGATTGGACCTTTAGGCCCATATACAGTCGTATGAATGGATTGGTAACCATTTGCTTTCTGATTTGCGATATAATCTTTAAATCTTCCTGGCATTGGTTTCCACAACTCATGTATGTAACCTAGCATCGCATAAACATCACTTTGAGTATCCATGATACAACGAATAGCAGTCAAATCGTACAACTCATCAAAACGCTTCCTCTTATCATGCATTTTCCTATAAATAGAATAAATATGTTTTGGACGACCATAGATTTGTCCGTGAAGATGGCGTTCCTCTGTATACTCTCGCAGTTTGTTGACGACTTCAGTCACTAATTCCTCACGCTCACGGCGCTTCTCACGCATCATATGCGTAATTTTATAAAATTCAACTTCATTGAGATAGCGGAAAGACATGTCCTCCAATTCCCACTTAATGGAAGAAATACCTAAGCGGTGAGCAAGAGGTGCATAGATTTCCATTGTTTCACGTGAAATACGTTCCTGCTTGTCCTTGCGCAAGTGCTTAAGAGTCCGCATGTTATGTAAGCGGTCAGCGAGTTTAACCAAAATCACCCGCATATCTTGAGACATAGCAATTAGCATATTTCGGTGGTTTTCTGCTAGTTGTTCTTCATGAGATTTATATTCAACCTTACCCAGTTTGGTCACACCGCCGACAATATGGCGGACTTCCGGGCCAAATTCAGCTTCCATCTCATCCAAGGTCACCTCTGTATCTTCAACCACGTCATGTAAGAAACCACATGCAACCGTCACCGCATCTAGCTTGAGACCTGCTAAAATACCTGCCACCTGAATAGGGTGTACAATATAGGGCTCACCTGATTTACGAAATTGTGTTTTGTGCGCTTCTGTAGCAAAATCTAATGCTTTTTTGACAAAGGCAACATCTTCTTCCGGTAAGTAGGTCGCCGTTAAGGCAACCACTTCCTCCCCAGTATAATTTATTTCTTTCATGTCATTACTCTTCCTCTTATATTTCCTACTATTTTACCATTTTCATGAAAAAAGAAAAAGGATAGCGCTGAAAGGTTTGAGAAAGTCTACTTTTCAGATATACTATCTTTATGACTAATACATTATTTGACACTATTCCATTTCTTGACCACCCTCCGATTTTACTACGACACATCCAAGAAAGTGATCTAGACAATCTTTGGGAAATCTATTCCAATCCCCTTCATTTCCAAT
The DNA here is from genome assembly GCF_049893385.1 of Streptococcus sp. VTCC 12905. Classification (NCBI taxonomy): domain Bacteria; kingdom Bacillati; phylum Bacillota; class Bacilli; order Lactobacillales; family Streptococcaceae; genus Streptococcus; species Streptococcus sp. VTCC 12905. The sequence continues at coordinate 4,518 of NZ_JBMVJC010000009.1, forward strand.
ACACTCCTAACACATCAACTAAAAGTAAAGAAACCCTTCGCAAACGAATCAGTCATTTCCAACGTGATTTTAATAAGAAAAAAAGGTTGTTTTTAGGACTAGAATTTCAAGGAAAATTGATTGGCGTCTTGGAAGTTTTCGACTACAAAAAACGAACTGCGTCGGTGACCATTGGCTACCGTCTTCATCATGCTTTCTGGAATCAAGGTCTGGCTAGCCGAGCAGTCAGTCTGCTCTGCCATTTCCTACTAGAAGAATGCCCGATAACAACAATCGTCGCCTTTGTCCTGCCAGAAAACTATGCTTCTCAGCAGGTACTCCTGAAAAATGATTTTCAACAGGTCGGGCAAGTCGAGGAGGTCTGGAAGGGCTTGGGGCAGGTCAGCCTCTTGCAATTTGAACGAAAACAGTAAAAACCAGGGGAATCCTGGTTTTCTTATACAAAATGGCTCCAAATCACCGCAATAAGAATAGCTAGCAACATATTGGCCACGCGGATTTTTCGATCCCAAACAATATTAACTCCGACACAAAAAATAAGAACTGACCCTATTAGAGAAAGGTTCGCAAGTGCTTGTTCCGTCATAATCGGTTGAAGCAAACGTGCCAAAATTATTACTGAGCCCTGGAAAAAGAAGACGGGTACGGCCGAAAACCCTGCTCCCTTACCTAAACTAGATGTCATAATCAAAATAATTATAAAATCCAAAATGCTTTTAATAGCTAATAAACGGTAATCTCCCGTCAAACCATCTTGAATAGAACCAATAATGGCCATAGCTCCAATACAAACAGTCAAGGAAGCTGTCAAAAAGGCATCTAAAAACTGAGAATCTTGACTATTTCCCGATTTTTCACGGAGCCAAACACCAAGTTGCTCAAACCAACCTTCGATATGGAGTACTTCCCCCACCAAGGTTCCTAACGCCAAACTAATGACCAGAAGCATACTATTCTGACTTGTGATCTGACCATCTACAACTGTCAGTAACCCCTCTAAACTACCAGAAATCCCCAGAAAAAGAACAGCAACACCAATCGCCATCGTCAACCCCGACTGATGGCGTTCTTTTAGTAAATGCCCAAACCAAGACCCTAGCAAACCTGCTAGGGCAATGGCCAAGGTATTGATAATCGTTCCTAAAGCAAACACATACTACCTCAACAACTCCGTCGCGTAGCTAATAGCAGAAAGAGCATAGAGTGGAGCCGTTTCTGCTCGTAAGATACGAGGACCAAGACCTGTCTTGACCGCTCCTGCTCCTTCAAATGCGGCTACTTCCTCAGGCGATACGCCACCTTCTGGACCGACAATGACAAGGACTGATTGACCAGTTTCTAAACTAGATAAGGCCTTCACCAAATTGGCTTGTTCGCCCGCTTTTGCAGCCTCTTCGTAGGCTAAGATAATCTGGTCAAATCCTGTCAACTGAGCTAGGAAATCCGTTTTTTTCTCGAACAAGCGAATTGCTGGAATGCGATTGCGTTTGCTTTGTTCGGCTGCACCTTGGGCGATTTTTTCTAGCTTCTCTACTTTTTTGCCTAATTTTTTACCATCCCATTTGACCACTGACCAGTCAGCTGGAAAGGCCCAGAGGGCTATCATGCCTAATTCCGTTGCCTTTTGGGCGACAAATTCGAGCTTATCTCCCTTGGGGAAGCCCATGGCAATAGTGACGGAAACGGGTAATTCGACATTGTCTGCCAGTTCTTCGATGATTTCAACCGATTGGCTTTGGCTGTCCACTACCCGTGCCAAGCGTTTAATCCCGTCGTCAAAGACTAGGACAATCTGTTCATCTGCCTGCAAGCGCATGACAGAAAACATATGCTTGGCAGTGTCCTTATCCTTAATCTGGAAAATGCCCTGCGGTGCTCTGCCATTGACAAAATACTGCTGCATCCTAGCCTCCAATCACACCTGAGCGGTCCGCCGTTTTCTTGAAGATACAGCAATTCCACTCACCTTGAATCATGTGGGTCTCAAGAAAGAATCCAGCCGCCTCCGCAGATGCTCGCACCATGTCCCACTTTTCCGCTATGATACCGCTCATAATTAGGTAGCCCTCGTCCTTGACCAGACGGTAGGCATCCTCCGTCAGATGGATGAGAATATCCGCCAAGATGTTGGCAACGATGACTTCTGCTTCAATATCAACGCCACGAAGCAGGTCGCCTGCCGCGACATGGATGTTGCTGGTGTGGGCATTGAGGTCAATGTTTTCCTGGGCCACACGCACCGCCACCTCGTCCAAGTCATAGGCGTAAATCTCCTTGGCACCCAAGAGAGAACTTGCAATGGAGAGAACACCTGAGCCTGTGCCGACGTCAATGACCGTTTCGCCACCACGAAGGACCTGAGAAAGAGCAAAGAGGCTCATCTTGGTCGTCGGGTGGGTACCCGTACCGAAAGCCATGCCTGGATCCAAGCGGATAATTTTCTCACCTGCTGTCGCCTCGTAGTCTGTCCAAGATGGCACAATGGTCAAATCATGGGTAATGCGCGCTGGTTCATAGTATTTCTTCCAGTTGTCCGCCCAGTCTTCCTCTGCCAGTTCCTGACTTTCTAGACTGACCTGACCAATCTCCAAGCCAAAGCCTGTCAAATCCGCCAAGCGAGTCGCCAAGTCTGCCTTAACTTCCTCAATATCTACAGTATCAGGATAATAGGCCGTAATCGCAATCATATCTGACTGCTCCACTTCGGGATAGAGTTCACCAAAACGGTCCTCCTGTCCCACATAGTCAGCCGAGTCGCTAATGGCCACTCCCTGACTGCCCGTTTCAATCATGAGATTTGAAACTGCCTCTTCTGCATCACGATGCACGTGAACCGTTAATTCTTGCCATGAGTTCATGTTTGTTGTTCCTTTTCTTTTCTATGCGTCAATCACTGTATTATTGTACCGATTTCTAGCCTTTTTTACAAGTTAATGTTGCGCGATGGAGCCCTAATAATACTTTTTCGAAAATTTTCTAATCGCACTGCGAATAAACATGTGTAGGAAGGTTTGAGACGGCGGTTCCAAGTTTCTGAACGGAGGTGATGCCCATGAAAGTGGACAGCAAATCTGCTAGAAAGGCTAGCCCATGCCAGATGGTAAGTAAACTTACTCATCTGGCAACGACAAATCCTATAAGATTTGTCTAAGGCACGCACTAGCTCGAGTTTTGAAAAATATCGTTTCAAAACTCTCACGTCGGAGAACTCTGGATTTATATTTATCAGGTCTACTTGTTGAAATGCTGAGCTTGATAATCGTCATCATTTTAGCTATTCGAGATAAAAAATAACCGTCAGCAAACTTTGACACAGTTCTGACGGTTATTTAATCTAACGAACTGAACCACCGTTTGGCGATCCTACAAGGCGTTGAGTTACCGCTCAACGCTTTTTTTATTTTTAGAATAGCAAACTTTCACAATAAAGTTAAGTATTGCTCAGGTTTGATCGACTGTCGTTTTGCCATCCACCCGCTCCTGTAAATAATCCCGCAAGCGAGCTTGGAGCTGTGGGATAACCTGCTCATGCTCTAAAAATTCGGAAACGGTCATCATCTGATAGCCCTGCCCCTCATCGCCAAAAACAATCTCATCCACTTGCTCTTGCCTTATTCTTCCAACCATAAACACCGATTGTTTGGTCGGCTTTGTCACACTGGGATAGGCTTTCTGCCACAGAATAGCTGTCTCGTCAATGCGAATGCCTAGCTCTTCCACGATTTCACGTTGCAGACATTCGAAGGCTGTCTCACCATTCTCCCTTCCACCACCCGGCAAATCCCAGTGATTTGGATAGGGAATGGTCGGTTTATCATCCCGCAAAATCGTCAGCACCTTGTCGTCACAGAGCAGGGCGACCTTGCTTCCAATAAAATCCAATGCTTGTTCGACAACGACCATCATTTCATCCTTTCTTCAGCAGCTAAATCGCCTAATACCTCGGATATGGGTAAAATTCCCCTTCCAGCAATTCTGCTCTGCCTTTTTCAAAAGCCTCTCTATCCCATGCAATCGCAAATTCTTGGGCTTCTGGGTCCGCCAAAAAGTCCATGAGGTCATCTAAACCTTGGTCGGCGGTATCTTTGAGAAAACCTGCGAAGTAGGTCAGAAACTCCGCTGAAAAGCCCTTCTTGGCGTCAAATGGCAGAGCGACCAGGTAGTCTTCCTCGTCAAAGCGAGACTTGCCCTGGTTATAGAAAAGGACATACTCCTCCAAGAAAATATCCTCAGAAGACGCATTGCCTTCGTCATCCACCGTTTCAATCCCAGCCGCATTTTGTGCTTCCAAGATGAAAGCCAACTCAACTGCGTGGTTTTTCTTGTCCCAGTTAAGCTCGTAATCGTAGGTAAAATGTTTGTCCAGTGCCACTTCCAGCACATCTAAAAATCCTTGGTTCGCCATTCTATTTCCTCTTTTCTATAAATTCCAATAAATTTATTTCTCGACCGTATTTGACGGAAGCCCGCTCGTCTTTCTCCAAAATGGACTTGGTTAAATCTAGTTGATTCACCGCTGCCAAGGCTACAGCATAGTGAATAACGTCAGCTAGTTCTTCTGCCAGACAAGCACAGAGCTATCTTCTTCGCCGTCCATCATCTTGCGGCCTGCACGCTTGTTCAACAGCTCTGCCACTTCACCAATTTCTTCCACTAATTTCATAAAGAGACTTTGCTCGGGAACTGTCGTCCCATAGTGGTCACGCAAGTATTCTTCCAAAACACTCACCGTCAACTCCACCATCTTCGTTTCTCTCCAAATCTTAAAATTGTAGTATAATGATTATACCATAAATACACTGAAAGGAAGCCTATGCCAGCCAATCTCGCCCTTCGTATGAGGCCCAAATCCATTGATGAAGTCATCGGTCAGGAACACCTGGTCGGTCCTGGAAGGATTATCCGTCGCATGATTGATGCCAATATGCTGTCGTCCATGATTCTCTACGGTCCGCCAGGGATTGGCAAGACCTCGATTGCGTCCGCAATCGCTGGTACGACCAAGTATGCCTTTCGAACCTTTAATGCCACGACGGACAACCAAAAGCGCCTCCAGGAAATCGCTGAAGAAGCTAAGTTTTCCGGTGGTTTGGTTCTCCTGCTCGATGAAATCCACCGGCTCAACAAGACCAAACAGGACTTCCTGCTTCCTCTCTTGGAAAATGGCAATATCATCATGATTGGGGCAACGACGGAAAATCCATTTTTCTCAATTCTGCCTGCCATTCGTAGTCGGGTGCAGATTTTTGAATTGCAGCCTTTGCAAACCAGCCACATCCGACAAGCCTTGGAACTGGCTCTGACAGACAGCGAACGTGGATTTGACTTCCCTGTCACCATTGAACCGGAGGCTCTGGACTTCCTAGCCAATGCTACCAACGGTGACCTGCGAGCTGCCTATAATTCGCTAGAATTGGCTGTGCTTTCGACCAAGGAAAGTGATGATGGTAGTCGCCACATTGATCTGGATGCCGTGGAAAATAGCCTGCAAAAGTCCTACATCAGCATGGACAAGAACGGCGATGCCCACTACGATATTCTCTCAGCCCTGCAAAAATCTATTCGAGGCAGCGATGTCAATGCCAGCCTCCACTACGCCGCCCGTTTGATTGAGGCAGAGGACCTGCCTAGTCTGGCTCGTCGCTTGACGGTCATTGCCTATGAAGACATCGGCTTGGCCAATCCAGAGGCACAAATCCATACGGTGACCGCCCTTGAAGCTGCCCAGAAAATTGGTTTTCCAGAAGCACGGATTATGATTGCCAACGTGGTCGTTGATTTGGCTCTCTCACCTAAGTCTAATTCTGCCTATCAGGCTATGGATGCAGCTCTGGCTGATTTGCGGAAAAACGGTCATCTGCCTATTCCAAATCACCTGCGAGACGGTCATTATGCTGGAAGTAAGGAGCTGGGAAATGCCATTGGCTACCAGTATCCGCATGCCTATCCTGAAAAATGGGTGGACCAGCAATACCTGCCCGATAAGTTACTTCATGCGGACTACTTTACCGCCAATGACACCGGTAAATACGAGCGTGCCTTGGGTATGACCCAAGAAAAGATAAAAAATTTGAAAAAAAATAATAGATGAAACCTTGATAACACAAGGTTTTTAACCAATAATATTTTGGTGGCGCTTACATATTTTGATTTTTTCTCTTGATTTTTCTAAAAAAAGTGGTAAGATTAGATTATAGATAAGAACTGCTGTGGTATACGAATCCATACCTATGTGTTGACCGACTATTTTTGTATTATTAGGGAGACAAAGATCTTCTGACAGTATGCAAGCTGGCGCACCCAGAAGCAACTAAGTCAGAAACGTGTCACCCACCTGCTTCTAGCGTGCGGGATCAATACAAATCATGGATAACCGGTACCAATACAGCATTTTTATTTTTTTATCCTTCCTTAGCTCAGCTGGCAGAGCAGCGGACTCTTAATCCGTGGGTCGTAGGTTCGATCCCTACAGGGAGGATTAGTTGATATGTGGGAAACCACCTGTCCGAAGGGGCAGGTGGTTCCTTGCGTAAAAAACAAAAATTCAGTCACAAAGAATCGATATTCCTTCATTCAAAGTAAATATGTAATTAATTTAGATGAATCACCTTGTTTCTTTTAGCAATCGGAGGCTGGGCTTTTGGGAGAGCTCGTCAGTAGAGCGCATCCGTTTTGTCTTTGATTATTAAAATCAATAAGTCGTAAACCAAAAGCCCTTGCTAAGATTCTTCACTTAGCGAGGGCTTCTTGTTCATTTTTATTATTCAATGGAGAAACTGTCATAGACATCTCACATAGCCTATCATGGTATTTTACACGTCTTAAGTTGATAGAAAAAATGCATACTACCCAGTCTTGACCTAGCTTATTTAAAATCTGCTAAATAGTCTTGCAAATCACGAATCATTTGTTTTCGGCCACTAAAACTCTGCCCTGCTATCAATTTTTCGTATTGCTCTAGTTGTTCTGATTTTAACTGTTGCCGATAAGACTGTAACATATCTTGCAGAAGAATAAATTCATCGTTAACCAGTCCAGGTGATTTCACAACATGGGATAGGTCATGGATGTCTTCATGTGCCATTCTGTCAAATTTTCTTTTGTAACTTTCTTGCTTGCGTATAACATCCTTTATATGATTTCTAAATTTTACTTTAAAATATACATATAATTTTTCTTTATCATCATATAACTGGGGTTGTTTTTCTAATAATTCATATAATACCATCATTCCTTCTTGATCCCAGTCTGACTTTTCCCATAACTTGATATAAAATTCTTGACGAGCCTTATGTACAATACCACTAACCTTTGCGTAAGTTTGTTCAAATTTCATAAACTATTAACCTCTTAATTTTTTTCTTAATTCATTGGCTATAGTTTATCGAAAACAAGCAATACTTTACATGACATTTATGTCCTCTTTTTAGAGAATGTGGTCATTTTGCTCTCATCATTCAAGCAACGCGAATATACATTTGGATAAATAAAAAAAGGCCAAATAGAACTTATCTATTTAGCTATTCTTCAAATGAAATGATCATTTGCGGCCATTTCTGATCCCAGTTCTTCTTAGAAGCTCTCGTTTTATACAGCTGCATACGGTTTTTGTCCGCTAAAAAATGAGGGGTAGGCTGTACTCTATATCGATAGATATCCTCCATTCCAAATGGGGCGAACAGTTCCATGTTTCCCTCTTTTAGCAGTCGTACACCAACAGCTGTACATCTTTCTGGAAATTTTTCAATTGCATCTTTTGATGACTGGTAAGGAAGACTGTTCGGACTGTGAATATGCATAAAGACCTGATTTTTTAATTCCCATTTATATTCTGGATACATATAATGCAAATGGTTCTCTATTTCTAAAGTTTTCTCATAGGATATTCCTTCGTCAAAGAATACAATATCAACATCAGTTGTCTTATCAAAATGGTATTGATTCCAGATGAAATTACGAATCGTCCCAGCACATAGCCAAGAATCTTTTAAATCAAGTTCCCTAACGATTTCCAAAATCCTAATGATATCTGAGTTTGCTCTCAAATACTTTTCCAGTTCTCCACTCATCTCATTCCCCAGCTTTACAAAACTTCGTACTTGCATTTTGGGCATTTAGGGGCTGTGTAGTCCAATTGACCATGTAGTTCTAGGTGGGTTCCCGTATCATATTCATCAGTGATAACGATATTTTTGTCTTTAATTCTGAGAAAATTTGTGATAAGATTTAGTTGTTCCATATGAGTCTTTCTAAAATGATAGTTTGAGCACTTTTCATTATAGGTCATATGGGACTTTTTGTATATACTCAAAAAGGCTCCATAATTTCCATGGTGGATTTACCCACTACAGAAATTATAGAGCCAAAAAGATCCACTGGACTTTTGTTTTCGCTTTTCAAATTTGGGGCTCAAAGATAAAAAGGTCTACTGGACCTTTGTTTTCGCTTTTCAAATTGGGGCTCAAAGATAAAAAGGTCCACTGGACCTTTGTTTTCGCTTTTCAAATTTGGGGCTCAAAGATAAAAAGGTCCACTGGACCTTTTTATTCCTCTTCCATAAAGCTGTTGAAAACTTCTTCAATCATATCCCATTCTGCTGTTGCATCTTCTGGAATTGGTTGCAAGTCTCCTTCTGTGCCGTTCTCATTTTCAATGTATGAGTAGGCTTGGATTTCAACTTCTCCGTTCTCATCTTCTTCTGCACTAGCAGGAATCAGGAGGACGTAGTTCTTTCCAAATTCTTCCTGACCGTCAATTGTCAACAAGATTTCAAAAAGTGTTTCATTACCTTGATCGTCTACTAAAGTAATCAATTCAGGTTCGTCGTGATTATGGTCATGTTCATGATCGTGATGGTGTGCCATAGGTGTCTCCTTTAAAATGTTCTATCTAAATAATTTTGCAAAATCAGCTGAGCTGCTAATTTGTCAATAACTTTTTTACGTTTTCCTCGACTAATGTCTGCTTGTTCAATTAGCATTCGCTCTGCTGCAACAGTTGTCAACCGTTCGTCCTGATATTCTACTGGAAGTTTGTATCGCTCAGTTAATAAATCACCGTAAGCTTGACTAGCTTCTACTCGAGGGCCACTTGTATTGTTCATATTCTTTGGTAAGCCAACAACAAACTGATCAACCTTGTATTGTTCAACAAGCTCTGTCAAACGTTCCAAGCCAAATTCACCCTTGTCTTCATCAATCGAAATGATTTCCAAACCTTGAGCTGTAAAACCTAATGGATCTGAAATAGCGACCCCTACAGTTTTAGAACCAACATCTAATCCCATTATTCTCATTAAAGGTCTATCCCATTCCCTTTCAGGTAATAGCGTACCAATTCTTCAATGATTTCATCACGTTCATGCTTACGAATCTGGTTACGCGCGTCATTATAACGCGGAATATAAGCAGGGTCCCCGCTCAATACATAACCGATGATTTGGTTAATTGGATTATAGCCCTTCTCTTCCAAAGAACGATAAACACTAATCAATGTTTTGTTGATTTCCTGCTTATCGGTATCATCGAGACGGAAACGGACAGTTTCTTCCGTGAATCCCATACTTACACCTTCTTTCATTTTATGGTCTAGTCATTATACCATATTTAGACATTTTTCTCAAATAAATAAACGAAGAGAACCCTTTATTTTAGAGCTCTCTCAACACAATTTATAAAGCTGCTCTCATGCGGGCCTGTGCATTCTCAACATTTCTTACAGAGCGAGGTAAAAATGCACGAATATCATCTTCCTTATAGCCAACTTGAAGTCTTTTCTCATCAATTAATATTGGACTTTTTAAAATGCGAGGATTAGAGGTAATCAAATCGATTACTTCGTTCACACTTAACTCCTCGATATCAAAGTCTAAACTTTTTGCATAACGATTTTTCGATGAAACAATGCTTGCAATCCCATTTTCAGTCTTTGTTAAGATGTTAAGAATTTCTTCTTTTGTAATTGGCTCTTTTCCCAAATTGTGTTCATTATAGGATAGTTGATGTGCATTCAACCAATTCTTTGCTTTTTTACAAGAGGTACAACTAGATACTGTATAAATTTTTATCATGTAGTCACTCCTTTGCTTCATTTTATTAAACACATTATATTACATTATACCATATAAATACTCAGTCTGTAGACCTATTTTTTAGAAAAACTCAAAATTTATTGGCGAAAATTCGGAAATCCCAACTAAAATTCCTCAAAATATACGTTTCTTTCGTGGATATTCTCCAAAAAAAGAAAAAAGGGAGAAATCTTTCCCTCCCATTTCAACATCTTAATCTTCTAACTCAATCCCACCATCTAGATCAAGTACAACATCTTGTATATCTTCAACAGCAATCGTCTTTTCTTCTGCTTCCACTACTTCTTGTTCTTCATCCGCTTCAATCAAACCATAGTGAATACGAATCTTACGGTCGATTTCATCAAAGATTGCTGGATTGTCTGCCAAGAATTTCTTAGCATTTTCAGAGCCTTGTCCGATTTTTTCTCCATTATAAGAATACCAGGCACCTGCTTTTTGAATAATACCAAGGTTGCTACCGATCTCGATTAATTCACCTGTGCGAGAAATTCCCTCTCCATACATGATTTCAACGATAGCTTCCTTAAACGGAGGAGCCACCTTATTCTTCACAATCTTGACCTTGGTTTCCTTACCAACGTTTTGATCTTTTTGATCACCAGTACCTTTGATCTGCGTATTTCCGCGGACATCCATACGAACAGATGCATAGAACTTAAGGGCACGTCCACCAGGTGTTGTTTCAGGGTTACCAAACATCACCCCAACTTTTTCACGTAACTGGTTGATAAAGATAGCAATTGTCTTGGTCTTGTTGATAGAAGCTGACAACTTACGCATAGCCTGACTCATCATGCGTGCTTGCAAACCTACGTGACTATCACCAATATCACCATCAATTTCTGCACGAGGTACAAGGGCTGCTACAGAGTCAACGACAACTAAGTCAACCGCGCCAGAGTCAATCAACTTACCTGCAATCTCAAGACCTTGTTCACCTGAGTCTGGTTGCGACAAAAGTAATTCATCAATATTTACCCCTAGGGCTGCTGCATAGGCTGGATCCAAAGCATGTTCTGCATCAATAAAGGCTGCAATTCCACCTTCTTTCTGCGCTTGAGCCACAGCATGAAGAGCAACTGTTGTCTTACCGGAACTTTCTGGACCATAAATTTCAATGATACGCCCTTTGGGATAACCACCTGCCCCAAGCGCAATATCAATAGACAGACTTCCTGAGCTCATAACTTGAACCTTTTGCTCTGCACGTTCACCGAGACGCATGACAGCTCCCTTACCAAAATCTTTTTCAATAGATTTCAGTGCATCATCCAGCGCTTTTTTACGTTCATCTCCAAATTTTTTTGTAATATCTTCTAGTTTTTTTCCTGGTTTCTTAGCCAATGATTTTCTCCTCTTTTCTTAGTCAAACTATTATAGCAAATATCTGCTATTTCACAAAGTGTTTCGTACAAAATCTAACGCCTGTAAACAAGCAAGTTGACGAAGGTATTGCCATGAATAACCTCCTAAATCTACCTCTTTTTTAGAAATACCCGAGGTACTGGCCAAGGCTAGATATACTTTAGCAAGTACGTTGTCTACTGTTGATTCTGGTTTGACTGCCACCGACACAACTAGCCCTAAATCAGCTTGTAGTTCCTCCCGAATGCGACTTGCTTCTTCTGATAGCCCGCCCGATTCTGTCCCTAGCTGACCGATGATTTTTCCTCCACTATAATACGGCTGACCAGCCAAAGCCAGACTCAATTCTGCTTGTAATAAACCACCTGTTCCATTCTCTAGGATGCCCAAAGATTGTTTCTTTTCCTCTAAAAGAGTCGCTACGGTTTTAACCAAACTATTGTCATCCCCATATGCATAGAAAAAAACTCTCAAATGGTCACGTTGCAATATCTCTTCTTCCAACTGATTCAAACGAACGTTCGCTTCTTCCTGGCTATCTGCCTTTGTAGATAAACGAAGCGTCACCTCTCCAACTTTTGCATAAGGCGCAATAGTCGGGTCTGTCTGCTTGTCAATCAAATCCGCTAAAACAGTCACCAACTGGCTTTCACCTATTCCAAAAAAGCGTAGGACACGCGAGTAAAGTTGTTGCTGAGATTGAGTCAAAAAAGGTAACAGACTCTCAGAAAACATGGCCTTGAGTTCACTTGGTGGGCCAGGCAAAACAATATAGGTCACACCATCTTGCTCAATCATACCACCTACAGCTAAACCAGCTGGGTTCTGTAGCGCCTGACTTCCCTCCACAATCTGTGCTTGACGCTCATTATTAGGTGTGCGAACACGACCTGGTCGACTGGCAAAAAAACGGTCTAATTTTGCCATCGCTAGTTCGTCAACAACCAACTCTTTTTGCAAAAATGTCGCTAAAGTTTGCTTGGTCAAGTCGTCTTCAGTAGGACCTAAACCACCACATAAAATGACCAGATCACTTCGTTTACTTGCAATTTCAAGTACAGACAATAGTCGCTGTTCATTATCACCTACAGCAGTGTGGAAGTATACATCGATACCTAGCTCTGCACATTTTTCTGACAAGAATTGAGCATTCGTATTCACAATTTGACCTGTCAATATTTCTGTTCCAACAGCAATTAATTCTGCTTTCATGTTCCTCCCCTAACTAAGATACGATTGCTCGCTCATCTAATTAATTCGTAATTTCTTTCCAATTTCACAGGTTTCTTCATGGTCATTTAGAAGACCTGCAGCCTGCAAATAGGAGTAAATACAGACTGGCCCTACAAACTTGAAACCTCGTTTCTTCAAATCTTTTGAAATCCGCTCAGACAAGTCGTTCTTGGTCGGCAATTCTCGGAAGGACTTGACAGGGTTGTCAATTGTTGCACCGTTCACCCATTCCCAAAGGTACGTATCGAACGTACCGAATTCCTCCTGTACTCGAAGAAAAGCCTGGGCATTGGCGCGGGTAGCGTACAACTTTGCCTTGTGACGGATGATATGTGGATTATCCAAAAGTGCATCCAAATCTTCATCGGTCATTATTGCAACCTTTTGAATATTATAGTTGAAAAATGCGGAGCGAAAAGCCTGCCGTTTGTTGAGAACAATTTCCCAGGAAAGTCCAGCTTGGTAGGATTCCAAGCAAAGCAACTCAAACAAAGACTGCTCATCGTGAAGTGGCTTGCCCCATTCTTCATCATGGTAAGCAATATAAAGTGGATTATTTAGATTAACCCAAGTACAACGGGACATAGAAACTCCTTTTCACATACGGTTTACTTAATATAGTCGAATGAATTAGCTTTCAGACAAGGAACTGAGGCGCAGGCTGTACTAGAGTACGGCAAGGCGAAAGTGACGATGTATCAAAGCTAATTAAAATGACTATACTTTTAGCTACTTAATTCAGCAACCATCGTACTGGTACGGTAATTGAACACAACTACGATACTTTGCAAAAAGATAAAGACTTCCTAGATGCCAAAGCATCTGCGTCCGCTTTCCTATTTTCTCTTTGTCCTTTACGTCCTTTGTATCTGGACACGACATGAGCCGCAAAAATCGATATTATTTTTGTGGCGAATTAGTAAGGTACCTAGGCAAGTCGCAAATAGCGATTGCCGTAGTATGATGAGTTACTTTAGTAACCATCATACTGGTACGTTAGTTGAACACGGCTACGATACTTTGCAAAATTGTCAAACTGAATCCTAAATATCACCGAATAACGCAGTTGACATCTGGTAAAAGGCTTCGTCAAAACTCGCCTTTTACCTAGTTGTCATTGCGGAGGTCTCACAACGAAATTTCTAACAAAATTTCTGTTCGGCCGTCTATTTTGCTTTGTATCGCTTAACGCCTTAGTATCCTATTACTTCATCAGCATTTTAAGGGCTGACTTGATGTAGTTTTCTGCGGTGTCGTTGGTGCCTTCAAAGAATTTCTTGATTTTCTTGAGTTCGGCTGGTCGGTAACCGAGAGCTTCCATGGCTTCCATGGCTTCTTCGAGGGCGATATTTTCACTGGATGGTGCTACTTGTTGAACAGGACCCGCTTCTTCGTTCATGACAAACTTGCCTTCCAAGTCCAAAATCATCTGTTGGGCTGTTTTCTTGCCAATCTTTGGAAACTTGGTCAGGTAGGTAATATTTTTCTGCTCAATGGCACGAACAAGCCCATCATTATCATCAACAGCAATAATAGCCAGAGCCGTTGTAGGACCAATACCTGATACTGAAATCAGACTCAGAAAGACGGATTTTTCATTCTCTGTAGCAAATCCGTAGAGTAAATGAGCATCTTCACGAATCACCTGATGAGTATAGACCGTCACTTTTTGCTGCACTTGTCCTGAATAGGCGTAGGGATTAGCAACCTGCAAGATATAGCCTACTCCATGCGTTTCCACCACAATATATTTTGCAGTTATTTTCGTTAAAATTCCTTTGATATAGTCGTACATATGATTCCTTTACTAATGTGTCAACTTTTTGTTAATATTTATACTCAATAAAAATCGAAAACGATTAGCTCCAAAGGTTTGGGAAACCTTTGGAGCTTGGAGATTGAACGAACGAAGTTCGTTTCTCCAAGAGCAGATAGGCCCTTACTACTTTCGCGTTTTAAGATAGCAGGCTGTAAAGCTCACAGGAGCTTTACACTCATCAAATCAAGTCAATAAGGTCTGATGTTAATATTCGAAGAGTGTTAATACTTGCCCAATTCTCGCAAACTCGTGTGATTTTCCTGAATGCGACGGAACATTTTTTCCATATCCGATTTGCTAAAATGCACTAAAACTGGACGACCGTGCGGGCAGTTATAGGGGTTTTGGCAGTAAGACAATTGTCTCAATAAATCACGCGCCGAATAATCATCCAAAGCATGGTTGGCCTTGATTGACCGTTTACAAGACATCATGATAGCCAGTTCTGCCCGATACTGCATGATTGACACCTGATCCGTCAAGAGCAACATGTCACACATCTCATAGATGCCAGACTCAATCTCCTCTTCCTTCATCCAAATAGGATGTTCACGCAGAATAAATTGATTAGCTCCATATTCTTCTAAGTTGACACCAACTTGACGAAGAGCATCCATTTTGTGGACAAGGTTAAGGGCATCATTCTGCGGAAATTCAAAAATATACGGCACCAATAACTGTTGAGCTGAATTGTCAACCTGTCCAATTTTCTCACGATAGTATTCGTATTTGACCCGTTCTTGTGCAGCATGCTGGTCAATGATATAAAGTCCTGTCTTACCTTGCGCAAATAAATACGTCCCATGCATTTGACCAAAATATTCTAACTCTGGAAATGTCGAGGTTTCCTCCTGGTCTAATTTATGTGCCAGTTTTGCCAATTCTTTTGCACTTAGATTAGGATGCTCCTGATCTTCTGATTCCACCGACTGACGTTCTGCAAATTGAACAGATGTAGGTCTATTTTCGACAGGCGACTCAACAATCTCTTGCCTATCCTCTTCGAGAGGTTTGACATCCTCAGCGACCACGTCTGGTTTTAAGAAGAAGTCTTGCTTAATCGTATCATAATAGATTTTTGCTTCTTTGAGTGGTAAGGTGCCTTGCTCTGCTTTTACTTTTGGTCGAGTACTTGACTGAGCTAAATTCTCAAGAGCATCTGGTATCAAGTCCTGCTCTTTAAGCGCTTGACTAATCGCCTCTCGAATCAAGGTCATGAGTTCTTTTTCCTTGGAGATACGAACTTCCTGCTTGGTCGGATGCACATTGACATCAGCAAGATAAGGGTCAATTTCTATAGAAATGACTGCCAGCGGAAAGCGTCCAACCATCAACTTACTGCCATAACCTTCCAAAATCGCTCGATTAAGCAAAAAATTCTTGATATAGCGACCATTGATGAAAATGGAAATGTAGTTGCGGTTGGCACGAGTCAACTCTGGCAAAGAAACATAACCTGAAATCTGAAAATCCAGATCTTCTGCCTCAATTTCAACCATTTTTTTGGCAGAAGCAATCCCGTAGATCCCTGAAATTGCCTGACGAAGTTTCCCTGTCCCTGCAGTTCT
Organism: Streptococcus sp. VTCC 12905; assembly: GCF_049893385.1. Classification (NCBI taxonomy): domain Bacteria; kingdom Bacillati; phylum Bacillota; class Bacilli; order Lactobacillales; family Streptococcaceae; genus Streptococcus; species Streptococcus sp. VTCC 12905. The sequence goes on from NZ_JBMVJC010000009.1 coordinate 20,596, forward strand.
AATTAATTCTCGTCCTTCGTTTACTAAGGCAAAAGCTATTTCCGGATGAGCTAGACTCAATCGATTTACAACATCAACAATATGTGATAATTCAGCCTGTTGACTGCGAACGTATTTGAGACGAGCAGGGGTATTGTAAAATAATTCTGAAACTGTAATCTGTGTGCCAACCGGACGACTAACTGGCTCCTCTTTCTCGATGACACCACCTTTGGCCTCTAATCGTAGACCATGCGAATGATTTGCAGTTGCAGTCTCAATAACCATCTGACTGACAGAAGCAATGGAAGGAAGAGCTTCTCCACGAAAACCGAGGGTGCGAATACGAAACAAATCCGATTGACTTTTTATCTTACTGGTGGCGTGACGGCGGAGGGCAAGCGCTACTTCATCAGGGGCAATTCCCTCACCGTTATCCGTGATTTGAATCATTTTAAGGCCAGCCTCTTCAACACTAATTTCAATCTGACTAGCCCCTGCGTCAATAGAGTTTTCCACCAACTCCTTAACCACACTGGCTGGTCGCTCAATGACCTCACCAGCCGCAATCTGGTTGGCTAGTATTTCTGGTAGTTCAATAATATGTGACATCATTTCTCCTACATTCTTTTGATAATTTTTCCTGAGTACTTATTTTTCCATTATATCACATATCCACTTTCCCTCCTTTTCCCAGATAAGCTAAAGAAAAAATGACTGCCTGAGCAATCATTCATTCTTTTGATAAATAATAAAATGGTCTGTTGTTTGAATAGCTTTATATTGAGATTCGAGAATTGTTTTCACCTTGTCTAACATGGAAATATACTTATTTACAACCACGTATTTTGCTTCACTCTTATTTAAGTCGTATATCAAACTATTCACATTTTCATCTGTATTTAGAAATGGCTCTGCTGTCGTTATCGTCGCTGCCGATAAGCGCTGGCTTGAAATGTAAACACCTGCACTATTATCCCAAGCATAAACTTTGTCTGAGTTTTCTGTTTGGCTACTGATGTATTGGGCAACTTCTTGACGATCGGCTCTTAAACCTCCTTGAACTAAGTAAATATAGGCAGGTTGTACAAGAATTCCTAATCCAATAAATACAGGTAGAAAGAAATGACGACGCGCATAACTACTGTTAGTATCCTCATGTTCCTCCTGATTATGTATTACCGCCATCACAAATCCATATGGCAAAAGTAAGACCAATTGACTCCACTGAAAATGTGCACTTCCAACGATGAAAATTAATTGGATAGTGAATACTAGTAACATTAAGACCTTAATGTAAGTATATTTTTCTTGTCTAAATGAAAATAAGGTATGGATAGCATTTTTTACAAATCCAGACAGTAGGAGGAAAAGAATGACAATTGTCAAATCCATAAGTACTGTCGCATGTTGAAAATCTAAACGAAGATTATATAAAAAGGTCTGCTGAATTGCTGTTCCTAAAACCTGTGCTTCAAATGCATAATACCCGACTGAGTACAAAATAAGCAGAAATCCAAAAACAGCTGCTAATAATTGGTAAAATCCGCGAGCCACCTGATGGTGCTGAACATTGTAGACAACTAAAACTATACCTGCTACTACCCAAAGAATTAAGCTTTTCGGATAGATAAGAAAAACGAGGGCGGCATCTATGCCATAAAGAATAAATTCTTCGTCAGTCACTGCGTTCTCAAAGTAACGAACTAAGAACCAGATACTGGTTAAAATGAAAGGGAGGGCAAACATCTCAGCATACAATCCTCCGAAGCCAAGAGCAAAGATGAATATATAAAACCAATGGCTTGCACTAAGGGCAACTTTTTCGGACCGGCTAAAATAAGCAATAATCTTATAAAAATAGACTCCTGCTATCAGCAATGCGATGAATTGGAGAACGCCAAAAATGATAAAATTTCCACCCACATTCCCTAATAAGGCCAATAAGTAAAATAATAAACCACTTGTTCCAAAAAAATCACCGTATGGAATTTGGCCCTTCATCATGGCCATTCCTGCATATAAATTCTGAGTCTGTATGTTGGTCGCAAACGATGTTAGCAACGGGTTTGCTACGCTACAAAAACTTAAGACAATACTCCAGACAAGCGCTGGCCAAACCTTTGTTTTTAATATTGTCTTACCAAATTCTTTGTTTAGCTTAACTGACTGCTTACGTGATGCTCTACGGCTACGTCGATAGGTTGCTTCGTGATCAACGACCTCAGAAACTATTTCTAATTCTGTCATTTTTTTCTCCTCAGATTTGCTTTTCTCATTATATCAAAAAGCCCTCCCAATGTCATTTCTTATCGGGAGTTCTAAACATTTTTCACTCCATGCTAATCCGCAAAAAATAAGGCTCTTTGGCGTTTTTTGTTCCTTTGAGAAGCTATTTCTATAATGTTCAACCGTTCTGTTTGAAAAGTTGCTTATTTTATAAACTTCCGACGAACTTCCGATATAAAGTAAAGGGAACCTGTGATAATCAAAATCCCTTGCCCATCAGATTGCCACTTCTCAATAAATTGTTGATAATCCGCAACAAAGTCTCGATCTTGTTGATTCTTCTCGGACAAGGCACCGTCATAAGCAAAGCTAGTCAAAATAAGGGGAACATGAGGTAGTCTTTTCTCTAACAACCCCAACATTTCTTGAAAGTCCTTACGCCGAAGGGCTGAAAAGAGAATAGTAACAGGTTCTTCTTGTTCTTGAATAAATTCAACCAGACGTTCGATAGCTGGGACATTGTGGGCTCCATCCAAATAGATTTTTGGCTCTTGAGCAACCAATTCCAAACGACCAGGCCAGCTGGTTTGGGCAAGGGCTTTTTGAATCAACTGAGGTTGAATGTCTTTTTGGATATTGGTCATATAGAGTAGAAAAGTTTGTAGGGCTACGGCCGCATTCTCTTCTTGATGATGGCCAGCCAGACCCAAAACCAATTCTGACAGGTCGATGTCCGGATTGCTGAACTGTCCTGTTTTATAGGTGAATTCCTGACCAAATTGGTAGACAGGTGCTTGATTGTCAAGGGCAATTTGGCGACAGATAGCTGTGGTTTCTGGAGAAAGTGGTCCTAGGACGACAGGCACGTTTTCCTTGATAATCCCTGCTTTCTGCTCTGCTATTTCCCTTAAAGTCGAGCCTAGTAAATCCTGATGGTCCATGCCGATGGAGATGATAACGCTTAGGGCTGGTGCCACGACATTGGTCGTATCCAAAAGCCCTCCGATGCCCACCTCTACTAGTGCCACATCGGGTTGTTGAGCTTCGAAATAGAGGAACATAATGAGCACCATGACCTCAAAATAGCGAAAAGGCTCATATCGAGCGGCGATTTCCTGCTCCAAGTTGTAGACTTTCTGTAAATAGTGATGAAAATCATGGTCTGAAATGGGCTCGCTGTCAATACAAATCCTGTCGTGCACACTCACCATGTGGGGGGATACAAAACTTCCAACACGCATACCATGTGCCTGAAATAGATGGCGCATAAAGGCAATGGTTGATCCCTTGCCATTGGTTCCAGCAACATGAATGACCGGAACTGCAAACTGGGGATTCCCTAGCAGTTCTAGGGCATACTCAATCTTTTCCATCTTGTAATGAAACACCTGACCCTGTTTGGTGTTTAACCAATTTTCTAACATAGCCACCTCCTACATACTGTCTAGTATAACAAAAAAGCTAACTACGTAGTTAGCTTTTTATGACATATTTTACAATCCCCACCAGCCAAGCCAACCAGTACCAAATACACAGATTGATTTTAAAACTGTAATCACTAGCTATCTCCTTTAAACTTTTTTTATTATAGTTTAATGGAAGCTAGTTAAAGTTAACAGGACATTTTTGTCCTAAAGTTGTGAATCCTCTTCCCAGTCTTCTTTAATTTTGTGAACTAGATAATCATTTCCAATTAGCTTCGCAAAAAGGGTAGCTTCTTCAAAGTAACTCTGTGCGGCATCTCGGTTCTTATTAACGTGGAGCTCGTATTTCCACTTCAATAAGTTTAAAATAGGTTTCTTTTGAAAATCTTGAGTTAAAACCATTATTTTATCTAAAGCATCAAAAAGAGACGGGATTTTCTCATAGTCTTCTCGATCCCCTAAAATCCCTATTGAGATTAATATAACATCCCTTAGAATAAATAACTCTTTTGAATCCATTACCTCCTGTTGATTAGGCAGGTGGGTAACAAGTGAGGAAAAATAGTGATAGATTGTTGCGTCAGTGTCCCTATTTCTAATATGCTCAAGGTATAGTCGAATGATTAACAAGTCATTTATCGAATACTTTTCTTTACGATGAACTTGTTCAAAATAATCGTCCAAAATCTCTTTGCCAAATTGATTAGACCGTGTTTCAAATACATCAATTGTCGACTGAAAAGCATCAATAGCTATTTTTTCTTCTTCTGGGAGCTCATCGTAATATTCATCATAAATGATTGTCAACATTTGATTGCGTTGTTCTACCAAAAATTGGTCTCCATAGGTAGGAGTTCGTAATACCTCATATTTTAGACGCGAATAGCGTTCCGGAAGTTGGACATAATCCGGCATAAGCTCATATAAACCCATATTCAACCTGCTTGCTATAAAACCTATCTTTGAAAAAGTTGGTTTGCATTGTCCCGCTTCTATACGACTCAATTGACGAACAGATAATTCTAGTTCATCTTCACAGAATTCTTCACGCGTAATTGCTAATTTCTCCCGTAAATATCTCACACGCTGCCCAAATTCCTTATCGTTCACAGATTCTTCTCCTAAATTTATTTTTGTATATTATAACAATTTTATTAATAATTTCACAATATATTTTCTGACTTCTACAGCCTGATACCGTTAACAATATGAACAGAACGAACGATGTGCACATAAAAATAGAGGCTGAGATATACACTCCGCCTCTAACTAAAATTTAGCTCCACAATCTCCTGTAAATTGGTGATCTTTTTGTTCTCTTTTATCCCGTCAATCTGCAAGTTGATACTGTGTATTCCCGCATGAATAGCTGTCTCCACATCAAGCCGACGGTCACCAATATAGTAAGTATATTCCTTTTCCAGACCGTACTTGTCTATGAGAAATAGCAGAGCTTCTGGACTTGGTTTGCGGGCAAAGCCAGAATCGCTTGTCAAGATTTCTGTGAAATAGTGTCGGACGCCCAAATCTTCCAACACCTGAAAGGCATTGTCACTCTTATGGGTATAGACAAAATTTTGTATTCCTTGCTCCACAGTCCAATCTAAAATATCACGTGCACCAGTCATCAAAGGAATTTGCGTATTTTTCTCCTTCAAGGAAGTCGCTCGTACACGGTTGAGCTCATCACTATTCAGACCATACTTATCTGCATCACGCACCAGCAAGTCTTTAACAGAATAACGGAGAATATATTTTCTCACCTCTTTACGGTCAAAAGGAAGACCAAACTGCTCATAAGTTTCTTGAATTCCAGCCAATATCGCCTCATAGGAATCCAACAGTGTTCCGTCCAAATCCCAAATAAATGTCGGTATCATCTTATCTCCATTCATATGCTCGATAGGGCTTGTCCAATTGGTAACCCAACTGTTCAGCTAGTTTCAAGGATGTCAAGGTGTGGGCATCCCAGCTTGGATAGAGTCCGCGGTCTAAACAAGCTAAAATTAACTGAGCCGCACAGGCTTTTGCCAAACCCAGACCTCGATAGTCTTCCCTAGTATCCACTTCTATCTCAATCCCAGCTGAATAGCTGGCATAGGATGAAGCCCCTGAGACCACCTGTCCCTTATGCAAGATGACATATCCCAGACCCAAGTCCAAAAATTGTTCCACATCTATATAATTTCCCACCAAATCCCGTGACCATTCCTCTACCAGACAAGCCTCGTACAGATTACGGTCAATCCGTTTCATATCAAATCTTTCAGGCAAGTCATCAACCAGTTTCTGTAAATGCCCAAGGTCAAACTCAGTGTCCTTTTTCGTAGCATAGCGGGTAAAGGACCGAATCCCGTCTCCGTAGGTCCCTTCTATCAAGTCAGACCAGTTTTGGTTTTGAGGGACTAGAATCATATCCTTACCTTCGCAGATTTTTAGCAAGTCTCGATGTGGCTGGCCAGCTAAAAAACCAAAGAAGCTCTGCCGTCCATAAAGAGCTAGAGCTGACTGGGGCGACTGACTATCATCAACATAAACTTGCCCCATTGTGCCTTCTAAACAGGACCAAATGATGGTTTCTGGCCAATTTCCAAATAAGCTAGCTATATGGTTCATCTGCTCTGCCATTATTTTTCCCTATAAGGATAGCCCAAATGCTCGTAGGCTTTGGCGGTCGCGACCCGCCCCGTCCGGGTCCGCATGAGGAAACCTTTCTGAATTAGGTAGGGTTCGTACATATCCTCCACTGTTTCGCGCTCTTCAGCGATATTGACCGAAAGGGTATTGAGACCGACGGGACCACCGCCATACATCTCAATCATGGTACGGAGAATCTTTTGATCCACATAGTCCAACCCTTCACGGTCCACATCTAACATCGTTAAGGCTTTATCAGTGATCGTTTCGTCAATCAACCCATCTCCCATTATCTGGGCAAAATCCCGTACCCGCTTCAGGAGGCGATTAGCAATACGAGGGGTCCCACGTGATCGACGAGCCAATTCAATTGCTGCCTCATGAGTAATCTCCATCTCAAAGATATCCGCTGTGCGCTCAACTATCTCAGTCAAATCAGCCAACTCATAATACTCCATGTGACTAGAAATACCAAAACGAGCCCGCAGTGGATTGGATAGCATCCCTGCACGTGTGGTAGCACCAATCAAAGTAAAAGGTGGTAAGTCCAAGTGTACAGAGCGATTAGCTTCTCCAGATCCAATCATAATATCAATGTAAAAATCCTCCATGGCACTGTAGAGAATTTCCTCAACAGCCATCGGCATACGATGAATTTCGTCGATAAAGAGAACATCTCCCGGTTCCAAATCATTGAGTAATGCAACCAAATCGCCAGCTTTCTCAATAACAGGTCCGCTGGTCTGCTTGATATTAACTCCCAACTCATTGGCAATAACAAAAGCCATGGTGGTCTTACCCAACCCTGGAGGTCCAAAAAGAAGAGTGTGGTCTAAGGCTTCATCGCGTAATTTGGCAGCTTCAATAAAAATTTTCAGCTGATCCTTGACCTTGTCCTGTCCAATATATTCATTTAATTTTTGCGGACGTAAGGTACGCTCAACGTATTCCTCGTCCTGCATCGGTTCCATATCTAAAATTCTTGTCATACCTCTATTATAACATAGCAAATTGACTGATAGGAAAAACTTATAGCCCTCTTTAAAAAAACGAATTTTTCAAGAAGTAGTATCTGTGTTACTATAAATTAAACACTTCACAAAGGAGGTGAATCTTCTGGATTGGACCTTTATTCGAGAATCTATCCCACTCTATCAAGAGGCATTCATTCTAACGATCAGACTCGCATTCATCGGGATTATAGGCGCTTTGGGCTTGGGTTTGATTATTAGTATCATCCGTTATTACCGTATTCCAGTTTTTCAACAAATTTCTACAGCTTATGTTGAATTGTCACGAAATACCCCCTTGGTCATTCAACTTTTCTTCCTCTACTATGGTTTACCGCGATTAGGAATTGTACTTGATGCAGAAGTTTGTGCAATTGCTGGTTTAATTTTTCTTGGTGGTTCTTACATGGCAGAATCTTTCCGCAGTGGCTTTGAAGCTATCAAGAAAAGTCAGATAGAAATCGGAGCTAGTTTGGGGCTAACAAAATGGCAAATTTTCCTATATATTTTGCTACCTCAATCACTAGCTATCGCCTTGCCTTCATTTAGTGCTAATATTATCTTTCTAATAAAAGAAACTTCCGTCTTCTCCATTATTGCCTTGGCCGACCTCATGTACGTCGCTCAAGATTTGATCGGACTACAATACGAAACTGACGAAGCCCTCTTTCTCCTAGTGAGTTCCTATTTAATCATCTTGCTACCGCTTTCGCTCTTCTTCTATTATCTTGAAAGGAGGATTCGCCATGCAGGATATGGGCATTAAAGTCTTACTAGAGGGGAATAATTTGCAACGACTATTAGTCGGACTGAGTGTCACACTCTGGATTTCCTTTCTCTCCATTGGCATTTCAAGCATTGCAGGGCTATTAGTAGGAATCATCATGACATCAAAAAATAGACTGATAGTATGGATATTCAGAATTTACTTAGAAACCATTCGAATTGTTCCACAGCTGGTTCTACTCTTTCTTTTCTACTTTGGATTAGCACGGGGATTCAATATCAATATTTCAGGTGAATTGGCCGCGATTATAGTATTCTCACTTTGGGGGACAGCTGAAATGGGAGATTTAGTTCGAGGAGCCATCACTTCTCTACCTAAACACCAATTCGATAGCGGATTAGCATTGGGGTTAAGCAAACGAAGTCTCTATCGCTATGTCATCATTCCTCAAGTTCTACGCAGACTACTCCCACAGGCAATTAACTTGGTCACCCGCATGATTAAGACCAGCTCCTTGGTTATCCTCATTGGCGTGGTTGAGGTAAATAAAATTGGGCAACAGATTATTGATTTTTACAGGACTAGCTCTCCAAGTGTGTCCTTATGGATTTACGGAGTGATTTTCTGTATTTACTTTATGATTTGTTTCCCAATATCTGCATTTTCTCGCTATCTTGAATCGATTTGGAAGGAGTGAAGTCGTGAGTCAACCTGTCTTAGAATTACAAAATATTACTAAAAATTTTGGTCAGCAAACCATTCTCAACCATCTTTCCTTATCCGTTAAGGAAGGGGAAGTCGTCGTCATCTTAGGCCCCTCTGGTTGTGGGAAGAGTACACTACTACGCTGTATTAACAAGCTGGAAAGCATTCAAGAGGGCGATATTTTACTAGATGGCCAATCTATTCTGTCTGGAACACTTTCTCTACAGGATATTCGGCAAAAAATCGGTATGGTTTTTCAAGATTATGAATTATTCCCACACATGGATGTCTTGCAAAATCTGACCCTTGCTCCTGTCAAAGCCTTAAAACGAAAAAAAGAAGAGGTCCAAGCAGAAGCCGAGACCTTGCTAAAACGGGTAGGACTTGAGCATAAAAAACATAGCTATGCCAGAGAATTATCTGGCGGGCAAAAGCAACGGGTAGCTATCATTCGTTCCCTGCTGATGCATCCTGAAATTTTATTATTTGATGAAGTCACTGCTTCCCTTGACCCAGAAATGGTTCGGGAAGTCTTGGTTCTCATCAATGATTTGGCAAAAGAAGGACGGACCATGCTGATTGTGACGCATGAAATGGAATTCGCACGCGCCATTGCTGACCGCATCATTTTCATGGACAAAGGAGAAATTATCGAAGAAAATACCGTTCAGAATTTCTTCCAACATCCACAAACGCAACGGGCTCAAGCCTTTCTAACAACTTTTGACTTTAAACATTTTTAAAAGGAGAATTTTATGAAAATCTTTAAACCTATTTTTGCTATTTTTAGTGTCTTAGCTGCAGTTATTTTAGTTGCCTGCAGTAACGCAAACAGTTCTTCAACTAGTTCCAGCAGTTCCACAAGCGGGGCAACCGCACGTACCCTTGAAGAAATCAAAGAAAGTGGAACAGTCAAAATCGGTGTTTTCAGTGACAAGAAACCATTTGGCTATGTGGATGCAAATGGTGAATACCAAGGATATGACGTCTATCTAGGCAACCGTTTGGCAAAAGAATTGGGCGTCGAGGTAGAATACGTCCCTGTCGAAGCCGCGAACCGTGTGGAGTATCTCACTTCTGCCAAGGTTGACATCATCCTAGCCAATTTTACAGTAACAGATGAGCGAAAAGAACAAGTAGACTTCGCCCTTCCTTACATGAAAGTATCCCTCGGTATCGTGTCTCCTAGCTCTGCTGTCATCACTGATCCAGAACAACTCAATGGTAAAACTCTCATCGTCAGCAAAGGTACCACAGCTGAACTTTATTTCGAAGAGAATTATCCAGAAGTCAAACTTCAAAAATACAACCAATACAGCGAAGCCTATGCTGCCCTCTTAGACGGACGTGGCGATGCCATGAGTACAGACAATACCGAAGTTCTCGCATGGGCCTTGGAAAACAAAGGTTTCGAAGTTGGTGTAAAAGCGCTAGGAGATGTAGACACTATCGCTCCTGCCGTCCAAAAAGGAAATACCGAATTACTTGATTTCATCAACCAAACAATTGAAAAACTTGGTGAGGAAGAATTCTTCCATAAAGCCTACCAAGAAACTCTTCAACCAGTATATGGTGATGCTGCTCAAGCTGATGATCTTGTTGTAGAAGGTGGAGTTATTAAATAATTTTTTACACAAAAAGGCGCAAATGCGCCCTTTTTAGTTTATCCAATCCTCTTATCTCCTTCCTTCATTATGCTTTTAAAGGACAAAAACAGCTGACAGGAGACCGTCAGCTATCTCGGAGATTATATGAAAAAGATATGCCAGCCGTTTGAGCTTTAGCTCTTACGGATGACGATACTGAAAGTGATGAGCTATTTCTAGCTTGGATTTAGTATAACTCGCCAAGCTTAAGGGAAACTAAATTGAATAGTTGAGCTTATTTTTTTTACGCTCCTGTCTTATATCCTTTTTCAAGTTTTTTATTTTAAGATACAGTCTGCTACTCTTCACTTTTCCATTTTTGAATCAATACACGATTAATAAAATGCATTATACCAATTGCGACCAAAGCTTTTTCCTGCATTATAAATACTACCAAAAGCTCGAGTTGCATAATCTACTAACTTATCAACATCAACTTTAAAATTATAACTACCGCCACTTACATAGTGTAAATCAGTATCACTTAGACACAGGAACTGATTCTCCAGTTTTCCAAAATTATTCATTGCTTATTTTCCTTTCCTACCTAAACATTGCATTGTAAACATAGCGACCAAAGTCTTTCCCAGCAGAATAAACTGGTCCTAACACCAGTGTTGCTAGGCAATATACAAGAATAACGCCTGCAATAAAAGTAACTATTTTTACAACAGGAGATTGTTGATCATAAAGCTGATTCAGCTTTTGAAACCCTAAGTCAATCGACTGCAGCATATTCCCCATCTAGTAGCCTCTTCGTTTCGCTTTCGCTTCAAAAGCACCATCTAATGCTCCAAAAATATAGGTTCCAGCAATTGCAACACCACTTGCTATTGCAACTCCTAAAAAGATGCTACCTCCTGAAGAATCTTGTAGTTGCTCATCCATTACCAATGGATACTTCATTTCTAATTCACCAAACATCTATTTTTTCCTCCTTATTATTTGTAATATATCTGTGTTGGTTTTCAATCAGATTACAATCTGCTCTCTGAACTATCTTACTCGACAACTGGAGGCCCGTTAATTGATATTGAATTGATGAATTGTGTTTTCAAGCAAATATTTGGTATGTTACGCCCTTGCACATTACATACATACCTCAGTATATCCTTCCCCTCCTTTCCATTCATTGTGACATGTGAAGGATAGCTCCCTCACTTTAATTATTCGTAAACAAACCACAATTTTTCCTTAATATCATTTATTACTACTCAATGAGAATGCAATTCACTAACTTCAAAGCGCGGAATCTTTCACGACTAGTATAAAAAAGGGCATGTCTATCAATCTGATAGATATGCCCCTTCTTCTATTCCTTACCTAAAAATTCATCTATGAAATATTGAAAATACGTCTTCTTACCTGTAATCACGACAAATTGGCCTTCCATTCCATACCTCAATTGTTCAGCCATTTCTGTTGATATTCTGGTTTCTGCTTCAACTTTGAAAAAATTACCAGCTTCCGTTTGAATGGCAGTACTTGCAATTTCTGATATGTTGGACTGCAGTGCTAGTCGCTTAACCCCCCTCCCTTGTATTGAAAACTGGATATTATCCTTTAATGAGATGCTTGCAATATCTTTCGAAGGAATATATGCTGTAATCTTCATTTTCTTAGCTTCCATTAGAACTGGATAAACATATGCAATAATTGTTCCTTCTGGAATCATCATTGAGCCCTCAACTTCTGTATTTAAATGAACGACCCCTGCCTGATCAGCAATAATTTTTGTCTTATCCATTGCTTGTTTTTGAACCGTAAGTGTCGCTTCTAGGTCTCTTAATTGAGAAGACAACAAGGTCATTTCCTGACCAACCTTGGTTAAATATTGAGCTTCCAACGATGCCGACTGACTATCCAAGCTATTCGTATACGATTGTTGCACTCCTGCACTGGCATATTGCAATTTATAACTGGCTAGTTGAGTCTCTACTTGACTAATTTGATTATCGATTTGAGCGATGAATGATTCTTGACTGGCAACTGCATCCTCTGATTGTGCTACCTGATACTGTGCATAGATTGAATAGCCAACATTCTCCTCATCAATGACACCATCAGACTGAATGGCCCATTTCAATTCTCTATAGTCTGCTAAGGCTTTCTCCGTTTGATGCATTACTTTATCCAATTCCAATTGTGATTGTTTTGCGGCTTGATTTTGAGATGCAATCGTTGCATTTTGTTGGTCAATCGTACTTGCCAATGTTTCTAATTGATTGCAATAATCCTTAAACATTTGAGAATAACCATATTGATCTTCTTTCTCAAATTGATTACTTCCCGATTCTAAACTTTTCTTCAAGACATTGAGTTGAGAAATCTGATTTTTCAAAACAGCTATGTTTTCTTTGATCTTGTCTTCTTGGATTTGCTCATTCTCTGATTGATATTCTACCAATAAATCTCCAACTGAAATCTCTTGATTTTCGAATAAATGATTCCTCAGAATCTGATGATTACTGATTGAGTGAATCTGTGCTAATCGTTGTACAGGTTCTACGGTTGCTCTCGTTGAAATCGTCATTTCTTTTTTAGCAACGATTGAAAAAAGAATGAGAAACAAAAACAATATACAACTAGGAATAATCACTCTACTGGCTGCATTATGATAACGTCTGTTGTAAAATTCTGCACTTTCTAACAGATGATGGTCCATATCTCACTTTCCTAACTATTTACTAAATATTCATAGAAGCCTTGCTTGTCTAACAATTCCTTATGACTCCCTTGTTCTACAATTCTTCCCTTATCTAGCACAACAATATGTTCAGTACGCTCTGCAATGGTTAACCGATGTGCAATAAAAATTAGAGTTTTGTCCAATGACAATAGGTTGTCCACAATACGCTTCTCTGTCAAAATATCCAGACTACTGGTTGCCTCATCCAAAATCATAATAGGGGCATCCGTAAGAAGGGCACGCGCCAAGGCAATTCGCTGCCGTTGTCCACCGGAGATTCCAGCTCCATCAGAAGTCAATTCCGTTTGGTAATTCAGTGGCATTTTTTCAATATCTTCTCTAATACATGCCATTTCAACAGCCCACAAGATATCTTCTTGACTTGTTCCCTCTTTTGCACCTAGCAATAGATTTTCGAGAATTGTCCCATTAAAAACATAGGGTTGCTGTGGAAGATAATTAATATGCTGACGAAGTGTTTGCTTATCGATTTGATTAATGTTGACATTATTTAATCGAATCTCACCCTTGTAAGGGTCATAAAAATCCACCATCATTTTAGCCAACGTCGTCTTCCCAGAACCAGAAACTCCAACAAAGGAGACCTTTTCCCCTCGTTTAATTTTCAAATTAATATCTGTCAAAACATCCCTACCATAGCCATATTTATAATGCACTTTGTTGCATTCAATATCCCCCGAAAGTAACGAAAGGTCCGTCACGGATTTCTTTTCAGCAAATTCCGATTCAACCAAATAGACCTCGTTCAAGCGGGTATTGGCAACTTGAGCTGTCTGTAGTTTTGTTTGTAAATTGATTATATTTTCCAATGGATTCGTGAAATAGACCAATAAAGTATTGAAGGTGATTAGCTGCCCCAAAGTCATTTTCTGATCCATAACAAGACAGGCTCCTAACCAAAGAATTGCTACATTTAATACGAGTTGGGCCAAGCGCTTTAACACTTTTTGCTGCCCTTCGGCCTTGTTGTATGCAAATGATTTTTGTAAATAATCTACAAATTCTCTATCAATTTTCTGATAACGTTGTTTCTCACTTGTCAATGATTTTATGGTTTCAATACCATTAATATCTTCAATAATAGACGAAGAAAGAATTGCATTACTTTCCATCACTTCTTGATTCATCTTTTCAAATGGTTTCATAAACGCAAAAATGATTAAAGTATAGATTGGCAATGCCAACAAGGAAATAAAGAAAAGATAGACATTCTGACTAAACAGCACTACCGAAACAACCACAACAATAGATACATCCAAAAATATTGATAGAATGGTACTAGCTAAAGCATCAATAATAGAATTGGCATCTGTAAATCGTGAAACAATTTCCCCAGTTCGCCGAGTAGCAAAAAATGACATTGGTAGATGAAAAACATGTCTAATATAAGACAAAATCACATCAATAGAGAGTCGTTGTCCAAGAATGATTAATAAATACTCTTGGGCATAAGATAACAATTGTTGCAGGGCATAAACAACCACCAAACCGACTGAAATGACACCTAATGTTGTTTTCATCTGATTTGGGACATAAGTGTCAATAATGGATTGTAAATAATAGGAGCCCACAATGTTGATGAAAGTAACCAAGAGCGTTGCGAGAACAATATTTGTAATCAATCCCTTTTGTTTAGTCAACAATGGAATGAAAGAAAGTAACCCATGACTCTTCTCTTTATGTGGTTGATATTCCGGTTTGGGAGCCATGAATAGCGAAACTCCTGTCCACTCCTTTTCAAATTGTTCATGGGATAACTTTGTTAATTTCACTGATGGATCCGGGTCTGCAATATAGATATATTTCTTATCTGCCCCAATGACAACATAATAATGTAGTAACGTGCCATCTTTTACCACATGAGCAATGAAAGGATAGACCGCTTCCCTCATCGAAAACAAAGACATATCTGCCTTAATCGCACGCGTCTCAAACCCTAGCTCTTCAGCAACCTTTACTAAACCAAATGCTGTCGTGCCTTCCATAGTTGTCTTTGCCATTTCTCGCAAACTTGCTAAAGAATGATGAGAACGATAATATTCCAAGATCATAGCAAGCGCTGCTACACCACAGTCTCGTGTATCTACTTGTGCTCTATAATGACGTTTTCCAAATTTCATACCTATTCCCTTTTTCACCACAATTTTTGAGAAGAGCCTCCTCAATTAATTTATTCGTAAAAAAGAAAGTGGAAAATGAAACAAACACTACTAGTTTTATTTGCTGAACTAGGATTAAGCCCAACAGAAGCAATGAACAAGATGAGGATATACTAGTCTTTTGTAGTATCTTAGCCACTGACACATTTCCACCCTGGATTAATAACTTTGGGTGACCGATAACGTTATTGTCAACTAGTCAACTCATTTCTAATGTATAATTTTATAAATAAAAATGAGAGGGAGCTGAGCAAAAGGTCCAAAATAAACAAAACCGCATGAAATCTTTCGCCCAAAAACGTTGATTTCATGCGGTTTATTATTTATAAAAGTTAAAAATATTAGTTGGATTTCGAATTTTTTCCCAGACCCTTCCTTGAAGTTTCGCTATCTTCACAATGATGAGGAATAAGCTTTTCAAACTGCAGAGAGATGAATCAGAATGATGCCTCAAGACTATTTATTTTCAATAATCCGTAAAAATCGCTCTACATAATGTGGATCCAAATCATTGTACTGACTACCTTCTGCCGAACTTTCTTTGGAAATTCCCAATTCCATCAGTCGCTGATCAAATTCTTCTAGCTCAATATAGGTGTCATCTGACACTAATTTCTGATTGACAGTCGGTTGCATGAACACTTTTTCTTCCCCATCTAAATCAATACAGTAGCTAAATGTTCCCTGTCGTTTAGTCTCATCTAGTGTAAACAACTTTGTCCCAAATCCTGTCCAGACCGACTTGACATCGCTGTAGACAAATTCTTTGGACGGAACAATCAGATTAATTTCAATGATACGATTATTAGTGACAGCTGTTGTTGTACTAATTAGCAGAGCCATCAACAAGATACAACTTCCTATCAGAGCAAGTAGATATTTCCATGACAGCCTCAACAGTCTCGCCAGTTTTCCAAAAAGCAATATAAGAAAAGTCATGATAAATAATATAAAAACCTTACTCAGACCAATCGAATACTCATAAAAGAGCCAATCACTTGGTAGAAAAAAAGTTTCTATCAACCAGCTAACCAAGATAAAGCAGGCAATCCCGACCACAAGGGAAACTAGTGCTATGGGAATCCACCAAACTTGACTGCGGTTTTTCTTACAAACCTTGTCCCGATTCTTCCACCAATTCACAAGATAATCTCTCCACAGGAGTGTTATCCAGGCGGAAGCAAAAAGCGAGAGAATAGATAGTAAGAGTAGGTTTTCTTGACGGCCTTGTTGAATTCTTGTAAACAACCAAAGAATCGGACCTGATAATATGAACGTCTGCAAAAGAGTCATCCAAATACTCGGTAGCAAGGCATATTCTATGTCTTTTTTCAACTCTTGGAAATCATCGCTTTCCACATAAGTAATAGAATTCTGTATTTCTTCAAGCCAACCATCATTCTTCCCCAAGTCTTTGACCACTTGGTCTAGCAAATCAATCTTATTCGTCAATCTTTCTTGCTTCTGAATGATGGCTTGCTTTTTTCTCAACAAAGCCGATTTCAACCCTTCTTCTGACCATGTAAAAGGTTCTTCTATCTCTGATAAAGAAAAATCGAAATAGCGGAGCAACTTAATCAAACGAAGTTGCCGCACATTTTCCACTGAATAGTCACGATAATCGTTGACCGGATTTCTCTCCACAGAAATCAATCCCTTCTCCTCATAGAGACGTATTGCCTTAGTTGACAGCCCTGTCAACCTTTCCACATCTTTGACTCGCATCTTAATTCTCCATATTTGTTAATACATAAAGCATACACTATTCCCCTAGGGTTGAGTCAAGACTTATCAGAAAAAAACAAGAACAGGAGCTATCAACTCCCGCTTTATTAACTTGCATTTGGTAAGTTTCTTAGAAAATCATTGTACAAATGGCTATGAGTCATTAGCTGTTGATGGTTCCCATAATCAGAAACCTGCCCATTTTTATCCAAGACAAGAATAGCGTCAGCTCCTTTTACAGTATGTAGGCGGTGAGCAATGGTCAAGCGTGTCTTTCCAACTGTTAGACGATCAATCGCTTTGCTAATGATGTGTTCCGTCACACTATCTAAGCTTGCTGTTACTTCGTCTAAAAGATAGATAGGGTGTTCTAGTAACAACGCTCTCGCAATATTTAAGCGTTGTTTTTGACCCTCTGACAGACCTGCACCATTTTCTAGAATCTGTGTATCTAAGCCTTGTTCCATCTCCGAAACTAACTTATTGAGACCTAACTCTTTTAAAATAAAGCAAATTCGTTCCTCCGATACAGCTTCATTTTTACCATATATAAGATTTTCCCTAATCGTTCCCTGGAAAAGCGTATTGTCCTGTGGAATATAAGAAATCATGCTTCTCACTTGTTTTGCAGAAATTGACGATAGCGAGTGACCACCAATCAAAATATCTCCCAGGTAATCTTCATAAAACTTCATCAACAAAGAAAAAATCGTTGATTTTCCAGCACCACTTGGACCAACAACAGCCACATGCGAGCCCGCAGGGATTTCCACGGAAAGACCATTCAATACTTGATCTTCATTGTATGAGAAATGAACATTTTTCAATTGAATTGACGCATCTTGAATCATCAATTCAGTTAATGGTTGTTCTTCCTTACTCTGTTCTAATAATTCTACCAGTCTCTTAGAAATTGCTTTAAATTCTGTCAATTCATTCAATGATGAAACCATATCAATCACAGGTTCAATCAGTTGCATCATGTATAAAACAAAGGTTGTTAGTGTTGCTATTGTCATCACTCCCTCTGTTACTTCCATTCCCGCAACAAGTAACATCAAGATAATTAATCCCATCATTAAGCTACTAACTAGCGAATGTTGCACAACTGAATATTTTATTATGTTTTCAAAACTGAGAGCTAAACGGTCAAAAGCTCCTGTCATACTATGTAATTCAGATTCTTCTCCTTGAAAAGCCTTCATCAAACGGAAATGAGTAAATTTATGACTGATACGGCTAGAAATCTCACCCAAACCCTTTTGATAATTTGAATAGCTGTTTTCTAATTTGTGACTCATTGGCACCATTACTAAAGCTATAAGAGGCATCAGCAGTAGACTCATGAGAGTGAGAGAGGAACTAATAGTCCAAAGAAAATAAATTGAGCCTAGTAGAATAAGAACATTCATGAATAAATTCGGAAGAACTACCGTAATAAAATTTAAAACAGCAGACATATCATTGGTTAGACGACTGGCAATGTCCCCTGATTGAAAGTGATCCAATGCAGAAACTTCCGAGTGTAACAAATCAGAATATATTGTTACTTGTACCTCCTTTATCGCCAAATTTCCAACCCTACAAATCAAATAGTTTCCAAAAACTTTTATTACATTAATTAAGCTAAAAAGTGAAAGGTAACCAATCAGTTTGATAGGATGTTCCAATAAATCAACAAGGAAGTGACGATCTAGGAACTGTCCGATAACTTTTGGTACAAATAATCCCAAAATTACACCTATTATACTTAATAAAATACCTAAAATGAATAGATTCTTTTTCAGATGACGATATATAAGCCTGCCTATTTTTTTCATAGTACTAAAATTCCAAATTTTTCATACGAAATGCACCTGCAACATAAGAGAATAGACAATAAATAATGCCTACGCCCAATAACATTAAACAGCCTATGGTAATATTTGTTTTTTCAAAGATAGTGACATAACCACTCGGAAAGAATGGGGCCAATGATGGAAAGAATATTGCGATACTCATTAATGCATTAAGGATTAACGCAATGATTAATGTAATACCGTTCCTGAAATATAGCGAACACACACTTGTCACAACCCCAACAATAACATATGACGAAATTACTGAGATTACTGAAAGAATAGAATAATTAAAATCTTGACTCCAAAAATTTAAACTCCCATACGGCAGATGTGCAACTTGAAGATAGTACACACCGAGCGAAATGATAAAGTACCCTATACTATAAATCAAAATTACTGTAAGCATACTTAATAATTTCATCAGTAGAATTTTAAATCTATTTATATCCTTATATAATAACAGTCTTTTTGATTGAACCTCTTGACGCATCATACTGATTGAAACAAAAGCTAATGCAATAGATGGGATGATCGAGTTGAACTGTAGATTAAATTGGCCATAATAAAAATCAAAAAATGCGATTTTAATATTTTCAGGGCCCGCAAAAGAGAACATTCTAGAATTCAACAATGTTGATATCAAATATAAAACTGGCGTTAAACAAAGTGACAGAAATATCTTGGTTTCTTTACGACTTAAAGTTGACCGTAATTCTGGAAAAAACATCATATCTTTAGTCTCCCATCTCAAAATAATCTTTCAAATGGTTTTCTTTTATTTCAATTTTTTTAATGGCTTTTTGACTGGATAGTGTGTACATTAATTGATTCAAATAATCCGCCTCCGAATCGATTGTAACCTCAATTTTGCCATCTTGGATACTTTCAAACAGTTCAATAGGTAATTGGACTTCTGATAAATCATCTTTCAATTGAATAATAACACTTGGGGCAGATTGAATCTGCATTTCCGTTTCAAGCCTGCCTCCTTCAATGTATACATAACGATTGCATAAAGCCTCTAATTCTCCTAATTGGTGACTAGAGATAATCATTGAAATATTTCGTTCTTGTGACCACTGTTTTAGTATCGAAATTAATTGATTTACTCCTAATGGATCTAGTCCAACAAATGGTTCATCAAGCAACAAGAATTCTGGCTCCGATACCAGGGCTATAGCCAAGGCTGTCCTTTGTTTCATTCCAAATGAAAAGCCTTTCGGTTTCCTATTTCTTGCTTCCCATAAATCAACTAAACGAAGTGTTTTCTCAATATTAGAATATTGTTCTTTTTTTCCATGAATATCTAGATAAAATTTCAAATTATCCATTACTGTCATTTCTGGATAAAAAACTGGTTCAATCATGATTCCAAAATTTGACAGAATATGCTTTGTCTGATGAATATTATGTCCAAAATACTCAATGCTCCCATCCGTAGGTCTTAGAGATTTTGCAATTAACTTCAATAAAGTAGACTTTCCTGCTCCGTTTTTCCCGATTAATCCTACAATATCTCCTTGATTAATCGTTAGATTCACCTCTTTTAAAGAGTAGAAATCATTTCCTGAAAATCTTTTTGATAAATTCTCTATTTTTAACATACTATGCCTCCACTGGTGTTGTATTTCTATGCATCTGATAATAGTAATTTAATCCAAATATACTAAAATATAGAATTGTGGCAAAAATTAACTGAGAAGGATAAAGTAGAGAATTACTTACCTCCACTGTAAAATTACTTGTCTGTACTGTGTTTTGTAAAATATATTGTTGCCATTCTCCACTTTGTTCAGCAAAAATACCAAAAGAAATATAAAATAGTAGTGATAATAGTGGTACCGTGATCAGTTTCGCTATGCCTGTATTCTTAGATTGTTTTATCAATTTATTCGTAACAACAACACTAACGATAAGTGGTAACACATATAGAAGACCAGCTAAAAAAATTAGGGGCATATCGCTCAAAAATGTTATGGATATAAATACTAAAGCAGCATATAACATGGAAACAACAAACAACATAAATATTTTTCTCCTTAAATAATTTTTCCAACCACTACATTGTGTAACCAATGAAGGGCAATAGAATATTGTAAACCAAATTTCAGACCTACCCTAGACAACAGATAACCTGCAGGTACTTTAATCATCGCATTTAACCAAAAATCTCCATTTATATGAAGCAATAACCCAAAAAGTAATGATGTCACTATAATAGTGAAAAAAGTATGATATTCCTTAAATAAAATATGAAATGCGACATATCGAAATAAGTATTCCTCACAGATTGCAACAATCAGTGCTGTAAAAATTTCATCTGATTTAATAAAAATTGAATTCATCAGAAGAATGATAACGAGTATCAATATAGACTGATTTTTGCTAAACGGAACCAATTCCTCTTCAAACTCGATTCCGATTTTCTTTGAAATAAAAGTGGGAATTAATATAAATCCTGTACTCATTCCTACTAACTTAACAAATAAATGACCACTATCATTCTGTAGAATTTCCAACATTACTAATGCAACATTGCCAATATTTGCTATTAAACCAGCTAACATAATAAGAGCAACAACTATTATCAAATAAAATATTTTATTATTTTTAGCATGTGTATTCACAAACTATCTCCTAATATTCTATTCTTTCAAATGCCCTCATTCCTAAATAATAGAAAGTGCAGCAATAGATACCACTAATAAAAATTAATCCAAATACAGCAAATAAGGTTGAGCCACCCAACTCAGCATACCCTGTTGGAAATAAGAATTTACCTAACGATAATTGAGGAGCTACATTTGAAAATAGCATAAAGAGTACCCCTCCAAGCACTGATGCTGCAACATTATACCGTATAGAAAGATTAGCTACTAAAAGAATAACAATAACATATACTGCTATACGGGCTAAAATAATCAATAAATGATGTGATAGTGATTTGGGGGAACTTGGGAAGAAATGTCCTGAAATATAGTTATGAGGTAACATGAACACATAATAACAAATAAATGATGTGATAAATGTACCAATAATAAAAATTCCTAAAATTTTCATCAGGTTATAGATCTTCGCTTTAAATATGAGTGGTTTTTCGATATCTTTAAATAAAAACAGACGTTTTGAAGAAATTTCATTTCTAAAGACACTCATCACACTGTAACTTAATAATAATGTTGGAATTGTGAGTTGCCACTGAGTATGCACGATTATCTGCCAAAACATGATAAACGAAATCTGTTCTCCTTCAGCGTAACTTGCAATACCAGCTTGAAAAATACTGACTAAAGCAGTTATCAACGGATATATCATACAAATTAAAAATAATACTATTTCTCTCTTACTTAAAATTGAACGAAAAACAGGTTTTAATAATTCCTTCATTTCTTTTCCTCTGTTTTTATAAACTAAGCTAGACGCGTAAATAGATACACGTCTAACTTCTTTTGTTTCCAAATTTTCACTTTATTTTATATGATTACCAATATAATCTCTTGCCTTTGTACCCAAATTTTAAGAAACCAAAATTAAGTTCAAAACGAGAAGCAATTTTTCCAAACAATTTGTGCATATTTATCTCCTATCTATTTTATTTATTATTTAATAAGACAAAATCAATCTCTCCATTCTAGTCAACCAATACTTATATTCTTATTCGGTATTATCAGATTCATAACTATTTTGGAACATATATGTATTTCAGGTATTATTACCAATGGAAGACTTTACCACGATAACCAAATTTCAAAAAACCTAGGTTTAATTCACAACGCCCCAATGTTTGACGAAAAAGTTTCTTCATATTCTTTCTCCTTTCATTTTTCCTACACTTGTTTATTCGTAAATCATTTGGAAAATGATTTTTTTCAAGTGTGTATCTCCTTGAGGGGTGTTTTCCCTCTCACTTACTTATTCGCAAATCGTTGTTATTTTTTGAAAAAATCTTATTTTTTTTGAATGAGTTGTGAGCTTTTTTTCCCCTTCACCTATTTATTCGCAAGTAAAAAAAAAATTCTCTGGAAAATCCAAAGAATTTTGATTTTTTATAATCCAAGTCGTCCAAAGATGTCATCCACCCGCTTAGCATAGTAGTCTGGGTTGAAGAGTTCATCGATTTCTTTCTGACTAAGTTTAGCTGTCACACGCTCATCCGCTTCAAGAAGAGGCTTAAAGTCCACTTGATTGTCCCAAGATTGTGCCGTTTTTGGTTGCACCAAGTCATAGGCTTCCTCACGGGTCATACCTTTCTCAATCAATTTGAGCATAACACGCTGACTGTAAATCAAGCCAAAAGTCGACTCCATATTGCGTTTCATATTCTCAGGGAAGACCGTCAAATTCTTAACAATATTGCCAAAACGATTGAGCATGTAATTAATAAGGATAGTCGTATCTGGCGTGATAATCCGCTCCGCTGACGAGTGGGAAATATCACGTTCGTGCCAGAGGGCCACATTCTCAAAAGCCGTCACCAAGTGACCGCGCACCACACGAGCCAGACCAGTCATATTTTCAGAGCCGATAGGGTTACGTTTATGAGGCATAGCAGAGCTACCTTTTTGGCCTTTGGCGAAATACTCTTCTACTTCGCGTTGTTCAGATTTTTGTAGTCCACGGATTTCTGTCGCCATACGCTCGATAGACGTTGCAATCAATGCTAGGGCTGAAAAATATTCTGCGTGGAGGTCACGAGGAAGGACCTGGGTCGAAATTTCCTGCGGACGAATGCCCAATTTGCTACAAACATACTCTTCCACAAATGGAGGAATGTTGGCAAAGTTTCCAACTGCACCTGAAATTTTACCAGCCTCAACGCCTTTAGCCGCCACATCAAAACGCTCCATGTTGCGTTTCATTTCGCTATACCAAGTCGCCAACTTAAGACCGAAGGTCGTTGGCTCCGCATGGACACCGTGGGTCCGCCCCATCATAATGGTGTACTTGTGTTCACGCGCCTTGTCGGCGATGATATTGGTAAAGTTTTCAAGGTCGCGACGGATAATGTCGTTGGCCTGCTTGTAGAGGTAGCCGTAAGCCGTATCCACCACGTCGGTCGACGTCAGACCGTAGTGGACCCACTTGCGTTCCTCACCAAGACTTTCCGAAACCGCTCGCGTGAAAGCCACCACATCGTGACGAGTTTCCTCTTCAATCTCTAAAATGCGGTCGATGTCAAAAGTCGCTTTCTCACGAATCAAAGCCACATCTTCCTTCGGAATCTCACCCAACTCAGCCCAAGCCTCATCAGCGAGGATTTCCACCTCCAACCAAGCCTTGTACTTGTTCTCTTCACTCCAAATAGCCGCCATCTCTGGGCGGGAATAACGATCAATCATTGTTTATGATACAGAGGGCGTTAAGAAAGCAAGAGAAAAAATAGGAAACTAACGCTGTGTGCTAACACAAAAGGCAGTTTATATTTTTTCCGACGCTTTTAGACCGAGTTAAAATACTCGAACTTGCCCTCTCTCCTTCCTATCTTTAAATGTAATGGGTTTTACTTGAATTTCGAAATCCCCTACAACTCTACCTCAACGTCATCCGTCAACACCGTCACATGTCCCATTTTGCGATTGTGCTTCGCTTCTAGTTTACCATAAAAATGAAGATACGCGTTAGGATTTTCTTGAGAAAAGGCTTGTGCTGCTTCCATGTCTTGTCCGAGGACGTTGATCATAAAGGCTGGAGAGAGCAGACGGATAGGGGGTAGAGGTTCCCCTAAAATGCCTCGGATATGGGTATCAAACTGTGAAAAATTACAAGCTTCAATAGAATAGTGTCCTGAATTGTGTGGTCGAGGGGCAATCTCATTCACAAGAATTTCCTGCCCTGCCACAAACATTTCAACACAGAGGGTACCTGCTAATTGAAGTTTATCTGCTATTTGCAAGGCCATTGTTTTGGCTTTTTCAGCAAGTTCATCTGAAATACGGGCAGGCACGATGGTCTTGTAAAGAATATTATTGCGGTGGATATTTTCCTGTACAGGAAAGACGGTATAGTCGGAGCCATTCCCAGACACAAGGACGGAGATTTCTAGGTCGAAATTCACAAACTCTTCCAAGACACACTCGGCAGAATTTGCCAGTTGACTAGCCTCTACCAAGTCCACCCCTTCTCGAATGACCTTCTGGCCATGTCCATCATAGCCCCCAGTGGCTGTTTTCAAGACGTAGTTTTTACTAAGGTCCAAACCTTCTAGGTCTAGGCTAGATGTGACGACTTTGTAGGGGGCGACTTGCACACCAGCTTTTTTGGCCAAAAAATCCTTCTCAAAAATGCGGTTCTGGGAAATGCGAAGAAGGTCTGTTCCCTGAGGGAGCTGGCCGTCTTTGATGACCGCGTCCAGTCCGTCGGCATCGACATTTTCAAACTCGTAGGTCAGGACATCGCACCGCTCCGCCAACTGTTTGAGGGCCGCCACATCGTGATAGGGAGCGACGATAACCTCGCTGACCTTGGAGGCTGGGCAGTCCGCTGCAGGATCCAGCGTGATCACCTTGTGACCCATGTAAATAGCGGAAATGGCCATCATCTGACCTAGCTGACCACCGCCAATAATTCCTATCGTTTTAGATGAGTTCATCTGACATAGCCTCCGCAATTTTTTCCTGCTCCTTGGCAAAGTCTACCAGCTGAGCTGCAATGGTTTGGTCTTCAATGGAGAGAATGCGAAGAGCTGTCAGAGCCGCATTGGTCGCACCTGCTTCACCAATAGCCATGGTTGCAACAGGCACACCGCCGGGCATCTGCACGATAGAATAGAGCGAATCCACACCACTTAGGGCACGAGATTGGACAGGGACACCGATGACAGGCAGGGTTGTCTTAGCTGCCACCATACCCGGCAAATGAGCCGCACCACCCGCTCCTGCGATAATAACCTTGATACCACGGCCACGCGCTTCCTCGGCGTGACGGAACATTAGGTCGGGCGTGCGATGGGCAGAAACCACTTTCTTTTCATAGGCTACGCCAAATTTATCCAGCACTTCGGCTGCTTTTTTCATGGTTTTCCAGTCAGAACTAGAACCCATAATGATGGAAATTGGAATGTTCATATTTGCACTTTCTTTTCTTATACCAAGTTATTTAACAGCTTTACTTCCAATATCTGTCCGATAAAAGAGGCCTGTTGTATCTTGTTTCTTCAGCTCCGAGTAAATTTTTTCCTGGGCTTCTTGGACGGTGTCTGCTGTGGTGACTAACATATAGACCCGACCGCCGTTTGATAGCAGTGCTCTGCTATTTTCCGCAAAACGAGCCCCTGCGTAGTAGGTCGTGATGTCTCCCTCGGTCTTTGCTGGCAATACCATACCTTTTTCGTAATCCAAAGGATAGCCATTTGATGCCACCACTACCCCAAGCGTCACGCCACTATCTAGCCAAGTCAGCTGTGTCGTACGTTTGTGGAGGATGTCGTCAATGTTCTGAGCCAAGTCAGAGGTCAAGCGAGGTAAGATAATCTGAGTTTCTGGATCGCCAAATCGAGCGTTGAACTCAATGACTTTAGGACCTTGATCGGTCAGAATCAAGCCAGCATAGAGCACGCCAAGATAAGGTCGCTCTTCAGCAATCATGCCCGCAAGAATAGGCTTGACAATGGTGTCAACTGCTGTGTCCACCACACTTTGAGATATGTGAGGCACTGGAGCGTAGGCACCCATCCCGCCTGTATTAGGACCTTGGTCGCCGTCAAAGGCACGCTTGTGGTCCTGGGCTGTCGGCAGGATATAGAACTGGTCGCCGTTGACCAAGGCAAAGAGCGAGAACTCCTCACCCTCCAAAAACTCCTCGATGACTACGCGGGCACCCGAGTCACCGAACTTGTTGTCCAAGAGCATCTCCCGTGCCGCTTCGACCGCCTGCTCGACGGTTTCCGCCACGACCACACCCTTGCCCAGTGCCAATCCGTCCGCCTTGACCACGATTGGTGCGCCCTGCTCTTCGATGTAGGCTTTGGCTTCTTCGAAGTTGGAAAATGTGCCAAAGGCTGCTGTTGGAATGCCGTATTTGACCATGATTTGCTTAGCAAAGTCTTTTGACCACTCTAGCTCCGCGGCGAGACGACTCGGACCAAATACCTTTAACCCAGCCTGTTCAAAATCATCAACGATACCTGCTGCCAGAGCATCATCTGGACCAACAAAAGTCCATGCAATGTCATTTTCCTTTGCAAAGTTAATTAATGCAGAATGTTCGGAAATACCGATATTCACTAATTCAATCCCATCTAAAGTCATTCCATCATTTCCAGGAGCAACAAAGACCTGTTCTACCTGATCAGATGCCAACAACTTCTTTGCAATCGCATGTTCACGACCACCAGACCCAACAACCAAGAGTTTCATGTATTCACCTCAAAAACGGATTTTATATGAACAGTATAGCAAAAACAGACGGATTTTAATAGAAAAAACAGGACAATGTTCGGGAATGGAAAAAGCTCACACAAGGTGAGCAAAATTCTCAATGTCTAAAATGTCTGACTCCCGTAAAGACCATGGTCAAGCCGTACTTGTTGGCCATGTCAATGGAATCCTGGTCACGGACGGATCCACCTGGCTGAATGATAGCCTTAATACCTGCTGCAGCAATCTCTTCCACATTATCTGCAAATGGGAAGAATGCATCCGATGCTAAAACAGCACCATCCAAACGTTCCTTAGCTTGCTCGATAGCAATGCGGACGGAAGCTACACGGTTGGTTTGCCCCGGTCCCACTCCCAAGGTCATCTTGTCATTGGTGATGATGATCCCGTTGGATTTGACATACTTAGAAGACTTCCAGGCGAACTCCATGGCCGCCCACTCTTGCTCGGACGGTTGACGCTCAGTCACAACCTGCCAGTCCGCTGGGTTTTCCACCACCACGTCCTGATCCTGCACCAAGAGACCACCAACAACGCCTGTGAATTCCTTTTCTACTTCACTAGCATCTTGAGCATCAAAAGCCAATTCCAAAATGCGAAGATTTTTCTTTTTATTGGTCAAAATTGCCAACGCTTCTGCCGAGTAGCTCGGTGCGATGATAATCTCTAAGAAAATCGGATGCATCTTTTCAGCAGTCGCAGCATCTACTTCCCTGTTGAGTACAACGATTCCTCCGAAAATCGATACTGGATCAGCCTCATAAGCATAATCCCACGCATTTTCAATAGTATCTGCTTGTCCGATACCACAAGGATTCATATGTTTAAGAGCTACAACAGTTGGACGGTCCTTGAAATCACGGATAATACGAATAGCGGCATCCGCATCACGAATGTTATTGAAGGATAGTTCCTTCCCGTTTAACTGCTTAGCAGATGCAATGGAATATGCAGTCGGAAGTGCGTTTTGATAGAAATCCGCATTTTGTTGTGGATTTTCTCCATAGCGCATTGGCTGATTAAGGTCATAAGTAAGAGTAAGTTTCTCAGGTTTCTCTTCACCTACTTGCTTAGTGAAATAATCAGCTATTAAAGCGTCGTAAGCTGCGGTATGACGAAAGACTTTCGCTGCTAATCGCTGACGCGTTGAGTAGCTAGTTTCCCCCCGCTCTGCTATTTCTCCTAAAACTGTTGGATAATCTGCCGGGTCTACCACAACTGTCACACTGGCATGATTCTTGGCCGCTGAGCGCAACATAGATGGACCACCAATGTCAATGTTCTCCACTGCCAAATCATAGGTTACATCCGGGCGAAGAATTGTTTCTTTGAATGGATAAAGGTTGACTACCACCAAATCAATCAAGTCAATTTCATGGTCGCTGGCAGCTTGCAAATGGCTGTCCAAATCCCGACGTGCCAACAAACCACCGTGAATTTTCGGATGAAGAGTCTTGACACGACCATCCATCATCTCTGGAAAACCTGTCACATCATCAATGGCAATAGTGGGAATACCCGCCTGATCCAATGTAACTTTTGTACCGCCAGTTGAGATAATCTCCCAACCAAAACTGTTTAATTTCTTAGCAAATTCAACGATACCATTTTTATCAGATACGCTAATTAACGCACGCTTTGTCATGTTTACTCCTTCTTCTACACTTTTACTATTTGATTTGAGTCATTAAAAATCCTGATAAAATCAAGGATAATCCATAGGCCAATATCAAACGTGCTGGATTTTCTAAGTTTGCAAAAATAAAGCTATTAAATAGCAGAGCAGCTAAAACAAATACCAAAACGAATGAGATTATTTTCTTTATCATAACTCTATCCTTTCCACCCCCAGCTCTTCTAAAACTGTTGGATAAAGCTGATATTCTGCGGCGTGAATCCGTTCCTCAAACTGCTCCAAATGATCATCAGCCAACCTAGGTACACGGACTTGTTTAATAATTTGACCTGTATCAACACCACTGTCGACCCAGTGAACCGTCACACCACTCTCTGGAACGTCAGCTTCCCAGGCATCTACAATCCCATGGGCTCCTGGAAATTCTGGTAGATAAGCTGGATGAATATTGATAATCCGTCCCTCGTACTTAGCAAGCAATGTAGGGCCAACAATCTTCATATAGCCAGCTAAAACAACCAGATCAATCTGGTGTTTGTCCAATAAGTCAATGAGTGCTTGTTCATATGCCTGTTTATCAGCAAACTCCTTCAGTTCAAAAGCATAGGCTGGAACTCCTAATGTTTCAGCTCTCTTTAAAACGAAAGCATCTCTATGATCTGAAAAAACAAAATGTACCTTGAATTGTTCAGCTATAACTTGAAAATTGGAACCATTACCAGAGGCAAAAATTGCTATTCGCTTCATTTGATTATCACACTCTTGTCTTCTTTGGTTACAATACGACCAATTTCATAAACATCTTCATTGACTGATTCTCGAACCTTGTCAACCTTTTCAGGACTAACTGCTAACACCAAACCAATCCCCATGTTGAAGATTTCAAACATTTCTTCGTGCTTGATTTTGCCATATGTTTCAAGGGCGGTGAAGATAGGAAGGACTGGAATCTTATCTTCTTCAACCTCTGCTGCTAAATCATCTGAAAACATACGAGGAATATTTTCAATAAATCCACCACCAGTGATATGAGCGATACCATTTACAAGTTCATCTTTTACCAATGGTAGTACTTGTTGGACATAAATACGTGTTGGTTCTAGTAAGACATCCTTAAGAGCTTTGCCATTGAGCTCTGGCAACAGAGCGTCACCATCAAAATCCGCAAAAACACGGCGAACCAATGAATAACCATTAGAGTGGATGCCACTTGAAGCTAACCCGAGTAAGATATCACCTTCTTTGACCTTACTTCCGTCAATAATTTGTGATTTCTCAGCGATTCCGACTGCAAAACCGGCTAAATCATAATCATCTTCGCGGTACATGCCAGGCATTTCAGCAGTTTCACCACCAATCAACCCGCAACCTGCTTGGACACAGCCTTCTGCAACACCTGCCACTACTTGTTCCAATTTAGCTGGCTCATTTTTTCCTGTCGCAATATAGTCAAGGAAATAAAGCGGTTCTGCACCTGCTGCAACAATATCGTTGACACACATCGCAACACAATCTTGGCCAATTGTGTCATGTTTGTCATATTGAATTGCAAGCATAAGCTTAGTACCGACACCATCAGTTCCTGATACTAAAACAGGCTCTTTCACATCTAATTTGGTTAGGTCAAACATACCACCAAAACCGCCTAGTGCCCCCATGACACCCAATCGCTCTGTCCGAGCAACGTGTTTTTTGATACGTTCAACTACTTCATAACCCGCTTCGACATCCACTCCTGACTGAGCATAAGCATTTTTATTCGTCATTCTATTTCCTTTCCTCTAAAAACTTTACTGTTGATTGACAAGGTTTACAAGGTTGTCAATATTGATTGACACTTATTTATCTCTTTTGACATTCTCTATGTAGAAACTAGTTTTCTCTTCTAAGCTTCGAAGATATTCTTCCTCATAGTCATAAAGGGGCGTTGGAAATTCTCCATCAAAATACGCCACACAGAGCCCACCCTTTGGTGCATCTGTTTTTATACCAATCGAGTCTATCAAACCATCTAATGACAGATAGGTAAGGCTATCAGCTCCTATAATTTCACAAACCTCATCTACAGAATGATTGGCTGAAATCAGTTCTCTACGTGTTTGAATGTCAATTCCATAAAAACATGGATACTTCAGTTCTGGACTACCGATAGCAACATGGACCTCTTTCGCACCAGCATCACGTAACAGTTTGACAATACGACGACTCGTTGTTCCTCGAACAATTGAATCGTCAATCATAACCACGCGCTTATCCTTAACAACACTGGAAACAGCTGATAACTTCATGCGAACACCCTGTTCCCGTAATTCCTGTGTAGGCTGGATAAAGGTCCTTTGAATGTACTGATTTTTAATCAGCCCCATCTCATTTGGCAAACCGGACTCCTCTGCAAAACCCATTGCAGCTGAAAGTGATGAATTAGGCACACCAACAACAATATCTGCTTCGTGTTGAAATTCTTGAGCCAAACGACGCCCCATATTTTTTCGGGCGGTATGAACATTTATCCCATGAATGACAGAATCTGGACGCGCAAAGTAGATATATTCCATCGAACAAACTGCAAGTTGTGTATCCGTCGTATAGGTATCATAGCGAATTCCTGAATCATCAATAATGACCATCTCTCCCGGCTCAACATCACGAACCCATTCTGCTCCAACAACTTCAAACGCACATGTCTCGCTGGCGACAACCCAAGCCCCGTTCTTCATCTTTCCAATAGATAATGGACGAAAACCGTTTGGATCCAAGGCTGCAACCATTTTATCCTCTAACATAATCAAGTAGGCAAATCCACCCTTGACAGTATTAAGAGCTTCCTTGATTTTACCCATCAGGTCTGGATTATGACTGCGACGAATCAAATGGATCAGAATTTCAGTATCAGATGAACTTGAAAAAATCGAACCATTTTTTTCTAATTCTGCCTTTAAACTAACTGCATTAGTCAAATTGCCATTATGAGCTAGTCCAACTTGCATATCTGAAAAATCAAAGAGAAAAGGTTGAATATTATGGATAGAAGCTGAACCTGACGTAGCATAGCGAACATGACCTATCGCTGCTCTCCCAGTGAGACGTTCTAGGTCTTCTGACTTTTTAAAAACATCCGCAATCAACCCTGTATTCCGATGACGACGTAAATGTCCTTCATCATTTGCTAAAATCCCTGCGCCTTCTTGACCTCGGTGCTGCAAACTATGGAGTCCAAAATATGTGACCTGAGCAGCTTGCGGATGACCCCAAATCCCGAAGACTCCGCATTCTTCATTAAGTGATTTAACTTCGTACATGTTATTCCCTTTATTATGTTTATTCAACCAGAATGATTGCTGAACTTTCCTATTCTGTAAAATAGCGAACCGCTGATGCAAATAAGCCCTGGTCTTTATTCCCCGGGATATTTTGGAAGAGACCAGTTTCATAACGCTCTGAATGTCCCATTTTCCCAATGATTTGACCATTGGCACTAGTAATTCCTTCTATCGCATGATATGAGCCATTTGGATTGTATTTTGAATCCATACTTGGTTGACCAGTGAAATCCACGTATTGACTGAAAATTTGGCCATTGTTGCGCAAGACTTCAAATTCTTCATCTGTAACTACAAATTTCCCTTCACCATGAGAAACTGGAATAGCGTGAATATCTCCAACTTGAACCCCTGATAACCATGGAGAATTTACATTAGCAATGCGTGTCTCAACCATTTTTGCAACGTGCTGGTTAGCATCGTTATAGAAGAGAGTTGGACTGGTTTCCACTACTTCTTCAAAATTCCCATAAGGTAATAAGCCTGATTTAACAAGGGCTTGGAAACCATTACAGATCCCGATAATGAGACCACCTTTTTCGATAAACTGGTCGATAGCTGAACGGACCTTGGCATTTCGCAAGATAGTCACGATAAATTTAGCAGAACCATCTGGCTCATCTGCTGCTGAAAAACCACCTGCAAAGAAAAGAATATTAGCCTTTTCAATATTGTCCACCATTGTATCAACGGAATGTTCGATACTCTTTCCATCTAAGGTAACAAATGGTACTAGATTTACCTGGGCACCAGCTTGTTCAAACGCCTTGGCTGAGTCATACTCAGAGTTAGTTCCTGGGAAAACTGGAATGTACACCTGTGGAACATCAACTTTTTTCTTGGCTCTACGAATCGTTGTTTTCGCAATAGCTGGGACATCCTCTATAGAAGTGTTTTGTTTAAATTCTGTAGGATAGACTTCTTCAAGTTTTCCTTCAAAAGCAGCTTGTACATCTTGTCCAAACAACTTGACACCATTGACAACAAGTGCAAACTCTTCTGTTGTCTGTCCAATTTTCACTGCTTCTGAAATTTCTTCAGTAGAAGTAAAGACAAAACCACCTAATTGACCTGTCAGACATGTTTCCACGGTTTCTAATTCAATTGTCGCACCAATCTGATTTCCAAAAGTCATCAAGGCGATACTTTCTAAAACACCACCATACTTAACAGCACTTGCTGCTGTAATCGAATAAGTATTCTGCCATTTTTCAAAAGTCTCAAAGTTTGACTTGATGAATGTAAAATCTATATCTTCCGATAAAATTTGACCTGGAAGATAATAGATATTCTCACTGGTTGTTTTGAACTCAGGAGAAAGAACCTTGCGACTATCTGCAGTGGTTACACCAAAAGCAACTAGGGTCGGAGGAACCGTTAGTTCTTCAAAGGTACCAGACATAGAGTCCTTACCCCCAATAGATGGTAAACCTAGCTGAATTTGAGCCTCAATTGAGCCTAGTAAAGCCGCTACAGGCTGTCCAAAACGTTCCGCCTGTTTATCCATTCTTTGGAAATACTCTTGATAAGAGAAACGGGCCTTAGACCAGTTTGCACCTGTTGCAACCAAACGAGCTGTTGCTTCAATCACCGCATACGCTGCACCATGATATGGAGACCACTCTGCTAAATATGGATGGTACCCTTGTGCCATAACCGAAGCTGTTGTCGTCACACCATCTTGGACAGGTAACTTTTGAACGGAACTTTCTGTCGGCGTCAACTGATAACGCCCACCAAGTGGATGATTCACTGTTGAACGACCAACTGAAGAGTCAAAAATAGTCTGCAATCCTTTTTGGCTAGCATGGTTGAGGTCTGAAAGAATTGTCTTCAAATCCTCTTGTAGGGTTTCAAGTGATGTCTGACGTAATTCGGGAAGGTTGACGGCATTGTCAACTACTTTTGCATCAACTACTACACGAACACCATTTGTATCAAGGAAAGAACGTTCCAAATCAACAATCGTTTGGCCATTCCAAGTCATGACTAGATTTGGTTTATCCGTCACTTTAGCTACTACAACAGCATGGATATTTTCTTCACGACAGGCTTCGATAAAAGTTTCTACATCCTCTGGACGAACGACTACACTCATCCGCTCTTGTGATTCTGAAATGGCAATCTCAGTTCCATTCAAACCTGCATACTTGAGTGGCACCTTATCTAAATCTATTTCCAAACCATCTGCTAACTCACCAATCGCTACACAGATACCCCCTGCACCAAAGTCATTCGACTTTTTAATCAGACGTGTCACTTGTCCATTTCGGAATAAACGCTGAATTTTACGTTCTTCAATAGCATTTCCCTTTTGAACTTCTGCACCAGCTGTTTCGACCGATTCGACAGTCTGAACCTTAGACGAACCTGTTGCTCCACCAATACCATCTCGTCCTGTTTTACCACCAAGTAAGATGACCACATCACCAGCCACCGGTTTTTCACGGACTACATTTCCTTTCGGAGCAGCTCCAATCACCGCTCCAAGTTCCATACGTTTGGCAACGAAACCTGGGTGGAAGTATTCACGGACATAGGTCGTCGCAAGACCAATTTGGTTGCCGTAAGAAGAATAGCCATGTGCAGCTGTTTTTGAAATGATTTTTTGTGGTAATTTCCCATCACGTGTTGCAGTTAATGGTTGAGTGATATCTCCTGCACCTGAAATCCGCATTGCTTGATAGACATAAGACCGACCTGACAACGGATCACGGATAGCACCACCAATACAAGTTGCTGCCCCACCAAAAGGTTCAATCTCTGTTGGGTGATTATGTGTTTCATTTTTGAACATGAGAAGCCAAGGTTCCTTCACTCCATCCACGTCCACTTCAATTTCTACTGAACAAGCGTTAATCTCATCAGAAACTTCCATATCATCCAATCGACCATTCACACGCTCATAGCGACCAAAAATAGTAGCCATATCCATTAAAGTTTGAGGCTTGTCTGATCGACCTAATTCTGATCGCATCGCAATGTATTTGTCATATGTCGCCTGCAATTGCTTTTGGAATTTTGAAGCTGAAAAGTCAATCGTTCTGAGTTCTGTTTCAAATGTCGTATGACGGCAGTGGTCACTCCAATAAGTATCTAAGACTTTGAGCTCTGTTTCAGTTGGCACTCGCCCGATTGATTTGAAATAGTCTTGGATAAATAATAAATCCTCTACTTCCATGGCCAAACCAACTTCACGCTTGTACATCGCAAAGTCTTCAGCACTATAGTTTGCAAAAAATTCTAAATTTGGAATAGAACTGTCTGAAACAGAAAATTCCTGTTCCAGCAAAGGCGATTCCATATCTTTGAAACGAGAATCAACAGGATTAAGAAGATAATTCTTAATTGCAGCCAATTCTTCTTCTAGTACATTTCCATTTAAGATAAAAAGCTGACCAGTACGAACACGTACATTTTGACGGCTACCCAATAAAAGGAGAGCCTCTTGGCTACTAGCTGCACGTTGATCAAATTGACCAGGGAGAGCCTCAATGGCAAAATAGACTGAGCTTTCTAAACCCAGTTCTTCTTCCAACAACGCCTTATCTGTTACCTGTTCCATGAAGATATGCTTAATCGCTTGTTCAAGCAATTCTTCCTCTAAATTGAAAATATCATATACCTGTACTAATCGAAGATTGGATAGACTAGTCAACTGCAAATTGTGAACCAATTCTTCGAGAAGAGCTTGTGCCTTAATTTGAAAATCTGCTTTTTTTTCAACAAAAATACGTTTTGCCATATTCAAGATACCAAGTCCGACAAGAAAAGCTGTCTTACACTTAGAAATCACCAAATACATTTAGTGGATTCCCAGTCTAATCATATTTTCCGGACGGTTTCAATCCCTTTCTAAAATCCCCTATTTCACGCTCTGCAATTTTTCTAAAACAACCTCATAAAC
Source organism: Streptococcus sp. VTCC 12905 (assembly GCF_049893385.1). Lineage (NCBI taxonomy): Bacteria > Bacillati > Bacillota > Bacilli > Lactobacillales > Streptococcaceae > Streptococcus > Streptococcus sp. VTCC 12905. The sequence goes on from NZ_JBMVJC010000009.1 coordinate 56,626, forward strand.
ATCGGTCAACTCTCCAAGACCACGACGGAATACATCTTTATCAAGATGGTTTCCATCCACATCCCACAGACGACAGTTATCTGGTGAAAATTCATCAGCCAATATAATTTGTCCTGTTTTATCAAATCCAAATTCCAATTTGAAATCTACCAACTTTAAACCAATCTGAGCAAACAGCTCTTTCAAGAAAACGTTGATTCGGCGAGTTTCTTCTTTAATATAAGCAATATCCTCTTGGCTAGCTATATTGAGAAACGCAACATGTTCATCATTAATAAAAGGATCATCTAGCTCATCTTTTTTATAGTAAAACTCAACAATAGGGTGAGTTAACTCAATACCTTCTTCCACACCAAATCGTTTTGAAAATGATCCAGCTGTAATATTACGCAATACAACCTCAAGAGGAATGATATCCACCTTCGTATTTAATTGTTCCGTATCTGATAAACGCTTGATATAATGCGTTTTTACACCAGCCTCATTTAACTTTTCAAAAATAAGTGAAGAAATCAGATTATTAAGCCGACCCTTCCCAGCAATCTGTTCTTTCTTACCACCATTAAAAGCCGTTGCCTGATCCTTGTACACTGCAACAATTTGATCATCATCGCTTGTAGCAAAAATATCTTTAGCTTTTCCTGAATAGATAAGGTCTGTTTTCATAAAAATGTTCGCCTTTCACAAATTATTCTAACCTTTTTGTTTATTTTATCACAGCTTGTTCGTATATTCAAGAAATACCTTAATCTTCCTGTAAAAGTAAAGAAAAACGCCCGTAAACTACGAACGTTTTTGTATTTCTTCATAAACAAAATCAACAATATCAGAAAGGGTTTCAAAGCGCTCAATCGCAGCATCTGGAATATCAATTCCAAACTCATCCTCCAAATTTAACACAAATTCCATAATTTCAACAGAATCTGCAGCAATATTATCAGCCAAAGTCGACTCAGGTTGAACATCGAAATCCTCACCTTTTTCATCTTGAATCAATTCAACAACCCGCTGATAGACTTGTTCTCTATTCATTGTCTTCCTCCACTACAGAAAATTTGGCAACTGATTTATCCACAATTCCGGCCTCCAAAATCGAACGCGTCTGTTTAAGAGTGTAGAAAATTGATTGAGCATCGCTGGATCCATGGGCCTTGATAACTGGAGCTTTTAGACCTAGCAAAACTGCCCCGCCAGCTGTTTTGTAATCCATAGCACCAAGCGCCTTTTTCAAGGTTGGCTTAACAAGTAGACCACCAATTTTAGCACGCAGACCACCATTCTTGATTGAGCCAGTCAACTGACCAACGATGGATTTTGCTGTACCCTCTATGGTTTTCAGCACAGCGTTTCCCGTGAAACCATCCGTCACGACCACATCCGCCACGCTGTTGAGCAACTCACGCGCTTCCACATTGCCGATAAAGTTGATTGACTTGTCTTCCGCCAAGAGTTTATAGGCCTCTTGGTGAACTGGAGTTCCCTTGGTATCTTCCGTACCGTTGTTCAAAAGTCCCACACGAGGTTGTTTGACACCACGCACGTGCTCCGCGTAAAATGAGCCAAGAATACCATACTGATAGAGGTGATGAGCTGTATTTTCAGCATTTGCCCCCAGGTCCATCATATCAAATCCCTTACCGTCCATAGTCGGCAAGGTAGACATAAGGCCAGGACGGTCAATGTGCTTGATGCGACCGACCACAAAGACGCCTGCCGCCAAAAGAGCACCTGTATTTCCAGCTGACAAGACCGCATCTGCTTGGCCATCCTTGACAGCCTTGGTTGCTAGGACCATAGAAGCCTCTTTCTTCCGACGAATGGCCTTGACAGGCTCATCATCTGAATTGATTTTCTCAGTCGTATGGACAATGCTGACACGTTCTGTCGCTGTCAAATACTGCTTGATTTTTTCCTCATCGCCATAGAGCTGAATTTCAATATCTGGAAAGGTAGCCAAAGCTTGATTGACACCTTCTACCACTGCCTGAGGGGCATGGTCCCCACCCATAGCATCTACTGCAATACGTTTCATTCTGTTTCCTCATTTTCTGTTCTTGGTTTCATAATCTGCCCCCAAGAAGACAAATCATCTATAAATTTCTTTGATTTCAAGTGAATCCCCACATATTCTTCATACAACTGGTCAATAAAAAGACGTAGTTTGCGTTTCATCTCAGGCTTGATGGAGATGGTTTCCAGCTCATCAAAGGAAATAGCCTGAAATTGATCAAGTAAATAGGGAACATTAGGATCCAGATAAGCCCGTCGTTCATCTTGTTGATAGTGTTGCGGACATAAGACCCCGCTGTACTTGTAGGAATAGTCAAAAGGCTGACCTACTCGATGACAGAAAGCACACTCATGAAAATTCAAACTAACACCAAATCGACCCAATAGCTGAATTTCAAAGATATTGGTTAAAATTTCATAGTCCAGACCCGACTCCATCAAGTCCAAGGTTTTTACCAAGAAAGCAAAAAGAGCTGGATCATAAACCTTGTCATGCAAGGCCGCATCTGCCAAAGCTAATATATAGGTGGCGTAGCTGAGCTTGAAAATATCACCGTTAATTGATTTAAATGGCTGTACCTGATGAAAATCTTCTATATAAGACAAACCATCATCATTAATTTTGACAATATAATCCGCATGTGTCAACGGCTGAATAGAGGCTACCAACTTGGACTTAGAGGCATGTTTCACGAAAAACATTCGCTTGCCCGACTTCTCAGTAAAGATTTTGACCAGTTTATCATCTTCTCGGAAATCTTGATTATAAAGGACGATTCCTCTGGTTTCAATTCGTTCCATTTTCTTTAAGATATTCTTTCAAACGAGCCATAGCTGTTTGAATTGTTTCCATACTTGCCGCATAAGAAATACGTACATACCCTTCCCCGTATTTACCGAAAGCTGCACCTGGAATAAAGGCAACTGCTTTTTTCTTAGCAAAATCCTGTAAAAAACTAAATGAATCCTGATTGTATTCCGCAGGTATTTTGGCAAAGATATAAAAAGCACCATCAGGTTTGATAACCTTAAAGCCCAAGTCAGTCATCTTTTCGATGATATAATCCCGACGCTTGACATATTCCGCCCGCATCGGTAGGGCATCATCCTTACCATTTTTTAAGGCCTCCACTGCACCATATTGCATAGCTGTCGCTGCGGCTGTTACTAGATACTGGTGACTTTTAATTATTTGAGCAATAATCGGAGCCTGACTCATAATCAAGCCAATCCGCCATCCCGTCATAGCATGAGATTTAGAAAGTCCTTGAATCAAAATGGTTTGCTCTGGTAAAAATTCTGCAATTGATGTATGTTGCTGACCAGTATAAGTCAACTCTGCATAAACCTCATCAGACAAGACAAAAATTGGATACTTCCGAATGACATCCGCAAAAGCCTGAATTTGCTCCCGTGAGTAAGTCACACCCGTTGGATTGGCAGGATAGTTGAGAATGACAGCTTTTAGCTTATCCCCCTGCTCAATAATCGCCTCTTCCAACATCTCAGGCGTCAATACAAAATCATTAGCAGTCGTATCGATTTCAACGATGTCTGCCCCTACCATATTGACAATAGGTTCATAACCAGGGTAGGCAGGAGCAGGCAGGAGAACAGTATCACCAGCCTCCAAAATGGCCACTAAACTAGCTGATAAAGCCTCGGTCGCACCGATCGTTGATAAAACCTCAGTATTTGGATTGTAAGTTAAATTGTATTTTTGAGCTACAAATTCAGCCGCAGCTTCACGCAAATCCAGCAGTCCAGCCATACCTGTATAGTAACTTTGGTTCGCATCAATTGCCGCTTTTGCTGCCTCTTTTACATGATCCGGTGTTGTAAAATCAGGCTCTCCCAAGGTCAGTTTTAAAATCCCAGGCACATCAGAAATTGACTGATCAAATTGACGAATCATTGATACCTCAATTCGATTTAAATTTTTATTGAAACGATTTAATAAATCCATACTGTCACCTCAAAAACATATAGATCTATTATAATATAATTTCCAAATAAATGTAAAAAAGAAGAGTCATTTAACTCTTCTTATACGTATTAACCACGACTTGTTTCAAACAAAGGTGATAGTGGACGTTTTTCATGAATACGAATAATCGCTTCTGCCAATAATTCAGCTGTCGAAATAAGTTCAATCTTGTCAATCAAGCGATCCTCAGCAATCTCTATTGTATCCAAAACAACTAATTTCTTAATAGCTGATTTACTAATGTTATCCATCGCTGGTCCTGATAAAACCGGGTGAGTACAAGAAGCATAGACAGCTGTTGCACCCGCTTCTGCTAACGCATCTGCAGCATGACAAATCGTACCTGCTGTATCAATCATATCATCAATTAAAATACAGGTTTTTCCTTCAACATCACCAATAATATTCATAACTTCTGATGTATTTATCTTATCAACGCTACGCCGTTTATCAATGATTGCAATCGGAGTCTTTAAGAATTGAGCTAATTTACGAGCACGAGTCACACCACCATGGTCTGGAGATACAACCACATAGCCATCTCCTACCATACCACGACGCTCAAAATAATCACCAATTAAAGGAGCTCCCATCAAATGGTCAACTGGAATATCAAAGAAACCTTGAATTTGCGCGGCATGTAAATCAATCGTTAACAAGCGATCAACTCCGGCTGTCTGTAACATATTTGCAACCAATTTAGAAGTGATTGGCTCACGTGCACGTGCTTTACGGTCTTGACGTGCATAACCATAGTAAGGCATAACAACGTTTACTGATTCTGCAGATGCACGCTTTAGAGCATCTACCATAATCAAAATTTCCATTAAGTTATCATTGACTGGTGAGCTAGTTGATTGAAGAATGAACACATGCGTACCACGGATAGACTCTTCAATATTGACTTGAATCTCACCATCTGAAAATTGACGAACACTTGATTTTCCCAAAGGGATTCCTATGATGTGTGACACTTTCTCTGCTAACTTTTGATTAGATGATAGTGCGAACAATTTTAAGTCAGTAAACGACATGACTGCCTCCTATATTTTTCTACCATTACTATTTTAACGTTTTTTACTTCATTTTTCAATAAAAAATAGAGCGCACAATGATTACGCTCTAATAAAAATAACAAATCAATATGAAGGATAAATATAATAAACTGTACCTTCAGAAGTTGTCGTAGGATTAAACCAACCACGGTGGTTACCAATATAACGACGACCCAAATAGTTGGACTCTGAGACTTGAATGTTTGTAGAACTTTCAACAGCAGTAACTAAAGCCACATGTCCATATGCTCCACCAACCCAAACAGCAACTGCTCCAACTTGCGGAGTTGTCCCAACGCTAAAACCTTCTGCACGTGCTGATGCAACCCACTGGTTAGCATTACCCCAATAAGGGCCAACCCATGACAGTTGAGATTTAACACCCCATGTACATTCACCTACAGGATAAGATGAAGCATTGTATCTTGCATTATTAGATGCTGCAGATGAAGACGAAGAGGATGATGAAGAGGATGATGAAGAGGATGATGAAGAGGATGAATTTGAAGGTGTTGATACAGTTGTTGATTGTTCGACTACTTGACTTTGAGAAGAAGTAACAACTGTTTCAGTACTAGGTTGTGCAACAGGTGTTGAAACAATTGAGGCTGCCTGTTGTTGAGCCAAAGCAACTTGTTGAGCTTCATATGCTGCTTGACGAGCTGCAGCCTGACGAGCCGCCTCTTCAGCAGCAGATTTTTCTGCCAACAACGCTGACTTCTCATCTTCAGCAGTCGCTTTTTCTGCCGCAAGATTCAATTGAGCCGCTTTTAACTCAGCCTGACGTACTTCCAAAACTTGAGCATCATCTTCAAGTTTTTGACGATTAGCCGCCAAAGTCTTAATTGCTTCTTGGTTTGCCTTTTGTTTTTCTACAATAGCTTCCTTATCAGTTTTTTGTTGCTCTAACATACGATTATTAGCAGTAACAATTTCACGCATAGCATTCACACGTGACACTGCATCAACAATTGATTTTGAATCTAAAATAGTATTGATGTAACTAGATGCTGAAGCATCAACTTGTGCGCTACGAGCTTGTTCTTTCAATGCACTATCACGAGACACAATATCAGCAGACAAACGTTCAATTTCAGCCTCTAATGATGCAGATTCACTTTCTAAACGAGCATTTTCTTCATTTAATTTAGCCTGCTCAGCAACAATTTCGTCAACCTGAGCTTGAATATTATCAACTTGTTGTTGTGCAGCTGCTTGCTGTGCAGTGAGACTACTAATTTCTTGGTTTTTAACTTCAATCTGACTATCAATATCATTCGCGCTAATCACAGCCACATAGCTAACATTCGATAAAACAACAGTACTCAACATCAATGTAGCTAAGATTTTTTTCTTCATACTAAATTAGACTCCTCTTTCATATTCTGACTCTATCATTTTAACAAAAAAAAAGCGTAATAATGTTACGCAATTATTACATTTTTATGTCTTATATGTAATGTCAAAAAAACGTTTAAATACCGGTCTTCCTAGACAATACATAACACTATTTATGATTAAACTAGGTAGTAGATTATAAAAAGTAAAAATAAAGACTGACAAATTCGTCAGATGAAAAATCCTAGCAAACAAATAACTAACAAATTCAAAATAGAAGATTAACACCAAAAAAACTAGTAAATCAACGAACCAATTGCGTTCGAAAGATTTGTAGAAATAATAGATAACAAATATCAAGAGCGGAAAAATTGTAGTTGCAATTCCAAGGATATTCAGATAATATTGGTCATAAATTAAACCGAGTACAATAAAAATAAATAGGGACGATGGCAAAGAAATGAGGTCAATTAGATACAGACCAGCTAAAAGCAAAAGATGGCTCGAAATAGAAAAATGACTAAAAGAAACTGTAGTAAATAAAGTTGATAACTGGCTATCAATCAAAAAAATGAAGAATAAAAAAGGAAAAACTAATAAGCGTAATGAGCTATATTTCATATTATTCCTCCACTAATAAGACCGAATAAATCTCAGAAAAATCGGTAGTTGGCTCAATAAAAACTTCTCTATTCAAATTATTGCTTGTTGAACTAATAGATTTGACTTTCCCAACTTGAATATTTGCAGGTGTTGTCCCTGCTAAATCGCTAGTTACAACATTACTATCAATTTTAATTTCATCCATAGAATTAAGTTGATTCACAACAAAACTATTTGAATCTGAATCATAACCATACAAAATACCATAAATATCCCCAGATTGAGTTGAAATTTTAACTGGTATTTTAGTAAATTCATCAGAATTAGTTAACAATTTAACATTAGCAGAAGAAGACTCGACATTTGTAACTATCCCAGCAAGCCCACCATTCGCTACAACTAACATATTTTCAACAACACCTTGTTCAGTTCCAGCATCGATAATCAATTGTTCAGTCCAAGATACAGGATTTCTAACTAAAACAAAACTAGAAAGAAAAGATTTTTCAGGAAATAAAGCTACAATCCCTAAATCCTTTCTTAATGACTCATTCTCTAAACGTAAAGTTTCATTGTCTTCAGAAATATTCTCAAGTGAAGCGATAGATTGTTTTAATTCTTGATTTTCATTAAAAGTAGAAAAAAGATCCTCAATCTTTGTTCTTTGTGCGGTAATAAATGAAACGGTTGGTGAAAAAAATTTTTCTATAGGCGTCATGACTCCAGAAACAATACTAGAAAGAAACGGAATATCATGACTGCCACTTGTCGTAACGAACAGCAATGAAAACGATAGAATTAGGAAAACGAAAAAGGCTATGATGAGCTTAGACAATTTATTCATTAAAAGACCCTCTACTGAAAATACAATTGAAAATACAATAAAACGAGAATATCAATAGATAATCTCGTTCACTTACGGAGAATAAGGGATTCGAACCCTTGCGTCAGTTACCCGACCTAACGATTTAGCAAACCGTCCTCTTCAGCCTCTTGAGTAATTCTCCATATTATTTTATGGGCACGAGTGGAATCGAACCACCGACCTCACGCTTATCAGGCGTGCGCTCTAACCATCTGAGCTACGCGCCCAAGAAATAAAGTAACTACTTGGACATAGCCATGTAATGGCGCGAGACGGAATCGAACCGCCGACACATGGAGCTTCAATCCATTGCTCTACCAACTGAGCTACCGAGCCATAATCCACAATATAAATAGAATTGCGGGAGCAGGATTTGAACCTACGACCTTCGGGTTATGAGCCCGACGAGCTACCTAGCTGCTCCATCCCGCGATAGTAAGTAAAGGAGGATGTGGGATTCGAACCCACGCACGCTTTTACACGCCTGACGGTTTTCAAGACCGTTCCCTTCAGCCGGACTTGGGTAATCCTCCAAATGGACCTTGTAGGACTTGAACCTACGACCGCTCGGTTATGAGCCGAGAGCTCTAACCAGCTGAGCTAAAGGTCCAGCAACAAGTTAATAGCGGCGAAGGGGATCGAACCCCCGACCTCCCGGGTATGAACCGGACGCTCTAGCCAGCTGAGCTACACCGCCAAATAGTGAATCGGGAAGACAGGATTCGAACCTGCGACACCTTGGTCCCAAACCAAGTACTCTACCAAGCTGAGCTACTTCCCGATATCATTAAAAATAAAGCTCCCCTAACGTCTCCATTAAGCGAGTGATGCACCCTAGAGGAGTCGAACCTCTAACCGCCTGATTCGTAGTCAGGTACTCTATCCAATTGAGCTAAGGGTGCTAACTATATATGTAGTCCATGCCGAGGACCGGAATCGAACCGGTACGATGTTGCCATCGCAGGATTTTAAGTCCTGTGCGTCTGCCAGTTCCGCCACCCCGGCTCTTAAAGCGAACGACGGGATTCGAACCCGCGACCCCCACCTTGGCAAGGTGGTGTTCTACCACTGAACTACGTTCGCAATTCTTCTGAATGCCGGCTACATGACTTGAACACGCGACCCTCTGATTACAAATCAGATGCTCTACCAACTGAGCTAAGCCGGCCTATTTCTATTCCTATGCGGGTTAAGGGACTTGAACCCCCACGCCCGAAAGCGCCAGATCCTAAATCTGGTGCGTCTGCCAATTCCGCCAAACCCGCATATGACTCGTGCTGGGCTCGAACCAGCGACCCATTGATTAAAAGTCAATTGCTCTACCAACTGAGCTAACGAGTCTTGAATATTTCTTTGAATTGTACCACAAACAATCCGAACGGTCCCGACGGGAATCGAACCCGCGATCTTCGCCGTGACAGGGCGACGTGATAACCGCTACACTACGGGACCAATCTGTACTCAAGCTAAAATCCTAGTGAAAAACATTAACTTTCTAGAGTCATTGACTCTGTGTCAGTTTCCTAATTTCATTCGGTTTTATTAACGCTTTTAGTAACATGATATGGGAGTTAACGGGATCGAACCGCTGACCCTCTGCTTGTAAGGCAGATGCTCTCCCAGCTGAGCTAAACTCCCATATGGAGATTTCTCTCCAAATCTTGCTAAGCGACTACCGTATCTAACAGGGGGCAACCCCCAACTACTTCAGGCGTTCTAGGGCTTAACTGCTGTGTTC
>NZ_JBMVJC010000010.1:0-58316 GCF_049893385.1 Streptococcus sp. VTCC 12905
ATAAAGAAAGAGAGGACGAAGTTCGTCCTCTCTAGGTGTTAGCTTTTCATCTACCCACTACAGTTGACAAAGAGCCTGAAACTATTCAAGTCGCCCTTGATATCTGATAGGAAGACTGGAATGCCCGCATCACTCAACTGCTCTGCCAAGACCTTTAAGGTTACGGTCTTTCCCTGTACCTGTCGCACCTGCGATGATTCCATGACGATTGAGTCGCTTGAGCTGCATCTCCGCTCGACTGCTTCCATAACCAAAAGCAATAACATCTGACATATTCTAGCCTCTTTTCCGGTTTTTTCTAACTTTATTGTAGCATAGTTTCTAGGAAAATAGCAGAGCAGACAACCGAATCACCTCAGTATCCATAAAACAAAAAAGAAAAACCCGACGAATCGGGTTCACTATTAAAGATACAATAATTTGAAAAGTGCAATAGCAACAATTGCAGCAAGAATTGGAGCACATACACCAACCCAAGCATACCACCATTTTGAATCAGCCTTGTTTTCACCAAGAACAGATTTTGGAAGTAGGGCATGGACGATACGTGGACCAAGGTCACGCGCTGGGTTAAGACCAGGACCTGTTGGTCCACCAACAGCAGCCACAAGAGCCATAACTAGGAAACCAATTCCAATGTGAGCAACAGCAATTGAACCTGATGTATATGGCGCAACCATTGTTTCAGCAACTGTTTTGTCGTAACCTTGTTCAATGACTTTACCAACAAGCTCTCCACCAAAGAAATTCTTAGTCAAAGCAAGAGCACCAAAGAACAATACAAATGAACCAACAAACTCATTCAAGAAACCATTGATCGTTGCCGCTTTACGACTTTCTTTTGTACCATTGTCAAGCGCGTTGATCGTCGAGAATGAACCCAAAATATGGTTTGGATTTTCCGTTTTCATAAAGTATGGTTTATAAACCGTTACAATAACCAATTGACCAAACATTGCACCTAACAATTGAGCAACAATATACTGTGCAACATGTTCCCATGGGAAGAGGCCTGATACTGCCAATCCGAGGGTGAAGGCTGGGTTGATGTGGTTTCCAGAGACATTACCAAACATCAATGCTGGCATCATAACTGCCAAACCATAACCAATCGCAATCAGAATCCAACCAGAGTTGTTTCCCTTAGTGCTTTTAAGGTCAGCGTTTGCAACTGTACCGTTACCAATGATGATGAGGAGTGCAGTCGCAATAAATTCAGTGATATATTTCACTGTCCATGTAACATCCATATTTTTCTAAATTTCCTTTCAAAAGTTGAATTATTTTGGACAACAACCATTTTATCAAGTATAATAAACAAAGTAAAGCTATTCGGTAAAATGAAAACGTTTACTCGAAAAAAGTAGTAGATAAAGTGAGGAGATTAGGATGGGAGCAACCCAAGATACACTACTATATACAATTGAAAAAAGCATTAAGAAAAAAGCAGATTTGTTTGAACACAGCTTTTCTGCCTACGCTGTTCGATCGATGTTAGCCAGCCTCTATCTAGGTTTGGGGATTGTCATTTCTCTTTATACGGCAGATAAACTAAACCACGTCGCAGAAGGGCTCGGAAAATTTAGCTACGGTTTGATGTTTGGTTGGGGATTACTCATGATTTTATATATGAATGCCGAACTTGGAACATCCAACATGATGTATATGACTGTTGCCATTCACCGAAAAACAATTCCTACTAAAATAGCCCTCGAGATGTTGGCAACCTGTATCCTTTTCAATTTCATCGGCGCTGTCCTTGTTTGTTACTTGGTCTCACTGACTCTGCCTTATCAGCACGTTGATGCTCATAGCTACCTATTTGAAGCGACAGTGACAAAACTAGAAAAAACACCTCTTACCCAGTTTATTGAAGGAATCTTTGCTAATATTATTGTGAATATCGGCGTATTTACCTTCTTACGCATCAAAGATGATGCCGGACGTCTCATTTCCGTTATTTTCATCATCTTTATCTTTGCTTTCTTGGGATATGAGCACGTCATCGCAAACTTCTCTCTCTTCTCTTTAGCCTTCTTCTCAAATGGTGGACCAGTTGAGGGAATGAACCTATTAAGTGTATTAAGCAATTTCCTCTTTTCTGGACTAGGAAACTACGTTGGTGGCGGTCTCTTTATCGGACTTCTTTATAGTTGGTTGAATAATCAATCCAAACTTTATGTAGACTAAAAAAACTACGGTTGGAATTCCAATCGTAGTTTTTTTATTGTAAGATAATCTGCGCAACTATAGGACTAATCACCACATACATGATGCCTGTAATCCCAATAGCTAAGCCAGCCATCGCCCCTTGCGTATGCCCATATTTTATCGCTGTACCCGTTCCAATGGCATGTCCTGTTCCTCCCAAAGCAAGACCAACAGCTACCGGGTCTTCAATTTTTAGTAGCTTTAAAAAGACCGGACCAAGAACACTTGTCAGAATCCCTGTTGCAACAACGACTACAAGAGTAACTGTTGCTATTCCTTGCATTTTATCAGTAATACCAACAGCCATAGCAGTGGTGACAGATTTTGGAAAAAGAGAGATTGCTAGAAAAAAATCCATCCCAAACCATTTGGCAATCAGGGCAGTAAAGACAGTATTGACAATACAAGCAGCAAAAATTCCCAATAAAATACTTCGAATGTGATGTTTCATTAGATGGAAAGAACGATATAAAGGAATTCCTAGAGCTACCGTTGAAGGCACAATAAGCATATTTAGATAGGAACCTCCTGCATAATATTCCTTATAGGAAATACCTGTCATTTTTAAAAAGACAATAATCAATCCTGTAGCTACCAACAGTGGGGTACTGATTGGATGAGGAAATCTCCGATAGATCAGCATTCCAATTAAATATGCTGCAATTGATAACATAATACCAAAAATAGGATTGGAAAAAAGTTCAGTCATGAATTCCCTCCGCATCAACGTAGTCGCCCTCAAACTGCTGCTTCACAAATTGGACAACAAAACCAATTACTAAGATATTTAAAAAAATGGCGCCTAAGATGACGATGATAATAGGAAGTAAATACTCTTTAATTGCATCAAATCTCTCCATAATCCCAACCGCTGCAGGCAAAAAAAGAATGGTCATGTTAGCCAGCAAAAAATTTCCAACCGTATGAATGTGGCGAAGACGAATTAATTTGAACTCTAGGGCTAAGAATAGGAGGATTAAACCAATGATACTTCCCGGAATAGGAAGATGAAAAATAATCGAAATAGCTTCCCCTAAAAATGAAAATACCAAAATAATCATAAACTGAACATATAATTTCATTCCATTCCTCCATTCAACTCCTATGGCCGTTTGTAATACACGAATCATGTCCCCTACATTAACAATTCCTTCATTTCAGATAACCTTCACAGTATGAAATCATAAAAATTGCTATTCCATACATTAAGTTTACTACTCTGAAATTATTTTTCAAGGCGATAAAACGTTTACACCTGAAATCCCTTGAAAATAGTTTGCGGATATTTTTTACATATAAACGCTTGACAAGATTGGTTTACGGGTGTATATTTTATATATATTGAAATTTTATATATAAAAGATAAAAGCATATATCAAAATAATACTCAAGATTGCCAAAATAAGTGAAAGGAGTGACAGCCATGCATTTTCCAGTTCCTGCTGTGCTGACAGAATTTCTCATCATGGCCATTTTAGAGTCAAATGATTCTTATGGTTATGAAATTTGTCAGACCATTAAGCTGATTGCCAACATCAAGGAGTCCGCCCTCTATCCCATCCTAAAGCGATTGGAGCAAAATGACTTTTTAACGACCTACTCCCGTGAATACCAGGGAAGAATGAGGAAATATTATAGTTTGACCCAATTGGGGCACGAAGAATTGGTCCGATTAAAAGATGACTGGGATACATATACTAACACGATAAACGGCATTATAGAAGGGAGCGTCCGTCATGACAAGAACTGAATACATGGCTCAATTGGAAAAATATTTGAAAAAATTGCCTCATAAAGAATTCCAAGAAGCCATTACTTTTTTCAATGAATATTTTGACGAAGCTGGTCCAGAAAAAGAAACCGCAATCATGGAGGAATTAGGTTCCCCGAAAGAAGCAGCCAGTGAGTTGATTACCAATATATTAAACCGCCATATTCAAGTTGAGGACGTTCAAGAAGTGGATGATGAACCAATCAACTATAAACCACTATACATAGTAGCCGGTCTTGTCCTTGCCCTCTTACTATCTGTATTTTTCCTCTTTATCGAACCCCTCTTTGGCATCGCTGGGATTTTTATCACTTCGATTGCAGGAGCCTTTTACTTAGGAAAAAACTTTCAAGAAGTTAGAAAAGCAAAAAAAGTTATCTGGTTAGCCATGCTGGCCATCGTTACACTTCCAATTGCCATACCCGTTCTCCTTGTCTTACTTGGTGCCTTAGTAGCTCTCGTCTTGCTGATAATTGGTTTCATCATGGGAGGATTCGTTCTCGGTGTCGGACTATTTGTCAGTGGAGGCTATCTTATCTGGGAAGGATTTAGTCTACTTTCACATGGCATCAGTGTATTCTTACTAGGATTCGGTAGTGGCTTAACCATGTTAGGCGGAGCGTTATTAGTCTGTCTAGTGACTCTTATTTTTGCCTATTGGTCTTGGAAACTAGTTAAAGCTTTTTTCCAATGGATATTGAAAAGAGGTAAACGAGCATGAAAAAGAAATTACTCATTGCCAGCATTACTGGTTTTGTCTGCTTGATACTCGGTTTGATTATGACAGGGATTGGCTTCTTCTCTGGAGGGGTTGATCAATTAAGTAATGTCGTGAAACCAACCTACAAAGAGCAATCCTACAAGCAATTAGACTCTGTTCTAATCAACAGTGGATGGGAACGATCCATTCGTATCATCGAATCTGAAGACAGTGACTATCACGTTCGGTACCATGATTTTGAAAAAGGGTTCCAACTTCCCTTCCAAGTTACAGAAAATGATGGAGAATTGATTCTTGATTCTATTGTTTCTGATTTCAAAATCAGCGGTATCATGCAGTTTCTTGCAGAGACCGTTGCTACTCGTAACTACGAGAATCTAGAGGTTACCATCGAAATCCCAAAAGGAAAAATACTAAAAAGATTGGAATCTGGTACGAATGGTGAACTTTCTATAGAAGGCATCCATATCGAACAAGTTTCACTTTATGGCAGTACGTCCATTATCCAATCTACTATCGAAAATGGGAGCATTAATACGGACTATGGTAATATCTATGTTGAAGATTCTACTCTTAAAAATATAACTGTGACTGGATATGCAAGTAGCTTCCATATTTCTGACAGTCAACTTGAAAACACTGAATGGGATGCATACGATCGCATGGATACTACCAACATCACCGTGATTGGTGAAAATAGTTTTACGGGCAACGAGGAATATCCACACACAAATGCACGTATCAATTTATCTGAGAAAAGCCAAAAGGAGGCTCTGCTTACTGCAGAACTATCCATCGATGAACGAAAACTTTTCTATTATGGAGAAAGCAACCTGACGGATGAAGAAATTGGGAATCTCATAAAAGAAGATGCCAATTTACAGGAACAATTAAAAGAGATTGGAATCTTCCCTGAGGGCGTTTATAAGGACCAAACAGTTACCGTTGAAGACACCAAACAAACTTTTACAAGTGGGAAAAAAGATAGCAAGAATAAATTGACTATTACTTCCACAAATGGAGTCATTCAGCTTGGTAAAGAATGGTCGCCCTAAACACTGGCAGATATCGTCGAGATACATTACTGAATAATATCTGTATTTTTTACCAAAAAGACTCAATCACACACTAAGGAGGACTCATTTATGTCAACTAAACCTCTTCAGATTTACTCCTATGATCTCTTGAAAGAACGAGGTGTTCAACTTGAGGATATTGCTGACCTAGTCATGCATCTACAAAATAAGTATATCCCACATTTGACACAATCAGAATGCTTAGAAAACGTTGAGGCAGTATTAACGAAGCGAGAGGTACAAAACGCAATTATTACTGGAATCGAATTGGATAAATTAGCTGAACAAGGAGCACTTTCTCAACCCCTTCAGTCTATTCTGATGACAGATGAGGGGTTGTATGGAATTGATGAAATTATGGGATTGTCAATCGTCAATCTTTACGGTACGATTGGCTTTACCAACTATGGATATTTAGACAAATCAAAACCAGGAATCATCGCCAAACTCAATAGCAAGGATGGGGTGCATTGTCATACTTTTCTAGACGATATCGTTTGCGCAATTGCAGCCGCTGCTGCTAGTCGAATCGCACATAACGACCCCGATAAAAGTGCAATTACCAACCAAAATTAACTGAAAAACCAACTGTCCACATTGTGAGCAGTTGGTTTTCTAATTATTCATTATTCTGATTATAAATCAAGAGACCTAATCCCATGAAGCCTACTAAGAAGAGGCTCAGCATCCAAACTTGATGACTACTATTTCCAGCCATAGAAATGGTTTGACGAAGACCTGAAACAGAATACGTCATTGGAAGATAGGGCTGAATGACTTGGAAGAAGCGTGGGCTAAGTTCGATCGGATAGGTACCTGCGCTTGAACCCAGTTGCAATAACAAGATAATTAAACTTGCAAAGGAACCGAACCGATTATTCCAGCCCACCAAGGCTGTAACGAGGGCCATAAAGGTCCATGAGGCCAAAAGAATTAATCCCAAGGTTGCCATTGGATGAGCCGGATCAACCCCAATTAACAGAAGAACTCCATATAAAATCAGTGCTGCCAGACTGGCAATTGCGCCATTCAATAACAGTTTCCCTTTAGCCCAATCCCAACGATTTTTGTAGGAACGATTATCAATGTGTTTGACAAAAATAACATTCGTAGATAAGGCTGCAACCATTAGTGCGACAGATACCATATAAGGAGCCATTCCGACACCGTTGGTCTTCACATCATCTTGGTCACTGTGTTCCAAGGTGACTGGTTGAGAAACTGCTTGTGCATTTTTGTCTTCTACAGAGATGACTGATAGTTGTTGACTGGCTGAACTGAGTGAATTTGTTAAGGTTTCACTGCCGACAAGTAGGGTCGAAATACCACTTGTCAAGGTTTGCCCACCACTAGCTAATTGATCCGCACCAGCAATTAATTGCTGACTACCAGAAGCCAGTTGCCCTGAACCACTGACAAGTTGACTAGAGTTAGCAGCTAAGGTTGCCAATCCTGATGTTAACTGGCTACCTCCAGATTGGATACTACTATTGTTAGCAACCAACTGAGCTCCACCCTCTGCTAGTTGGGCAACACCTGCTGTATATGCTGTCACCCCTGACATGAGTTGACTAGCTCCACTTGACAGTTGCGTTTGAAGTTGACTCACACCACTCGTCAAGGCTTGAGTTCCTGGTAGAACTTGCTTGTTCAAAGCTGTGTTGACCTGACTTAAGCCACTTGATAGGTTTTTAATGGCTGTTGTAGCACCTGGTAATGCCTGATTGGCAGCCGTGTTGATCTGACCGACAGCTGATTGCAATTGACCTAACTGCGTTCCAAGACCAGAAAGACTTTGTAGACTAGATAAGGCTTGACTCAGTTGAGATAATTGGCCCAAAATCGTTTGGGCTGCTGCCACTGTTGTAGAAGGCGAATTTTGGAGGGCTCCAACCAATTCAGCTTGCTGATCAGCTGTCAAGCTTTGATAGGTAGCCGTTGCTTGTAAGGCTGCAATGCTGGCTGTTTTATCGGCTTGTGCTGTAGTTAACAATCCTTGAGCTTGAGCACCCATCTCCGTCAAGAGACTAGATAGAGTAGTGGTATTCACTGCAACTCCTCCGATACTTGATAGGCTATCATTTAATTGGTTGATGGCCACTTGCAACTGAGGAAGCCCTGTCAATAAGGACTGTATCTGACTAGACTGTTCGGCAGACAAACTAGTTGAACTAGCGAGTTGCTCCAAGCCTGCCTGCAATTGATTGGCTCCTGTTACCAGTTGTTCAACCTGACTTGCTCCTGATTTTAATTGTCCCACCCCAGCGATGAGCTGAGAGGAATTGGCATTTATTTGTTCCGCACCTGAAGCAAGACTCGCTACCCCATTTGTGTAGGTGGTTAAGCCACTGGAAAGTGTTTGACTTCCTGAAGCAGCCTGATTGACTCCATCTGTATATGACACAACTCCGGTGGCCAATTGGTTTGCTCCTGTCACGAGTGATTGGCCTGATGAAGATAAGGTAGATAGGCCTGATGATAGAGTCTGACTTCCGGTTTCTAATTGACTAGCTCCATCTTTCAATTGTTGACTTCCATCTGCCGCCTCAACCATACCAGATTGAATCTCTCCCATGCTGTCAAAAACAGCCGAGGTGTATGTTTCAGTAATCGTCTCTGAAACAGATGCTTTCAATTTTTCCATAGCTGATTCACTCATCTTTGAGGCGACAAAGCTGTGACCTTTAGAGGTTTGATAGGAAATTGTTAGATGCTCTGGCTGGTCCGTTAAGAGACTAGATGCTTTTTCTGACAAATCTTCTGGTAGGGTAATGACCATATAATAGTCCCCTTCTTCCAAACCTTTTTCTGCATCTTTTTCTGATACAAAGTGGAAATCCAGACTCTTGCTTTCTTTCATATCATCCACCATATCATCACCAATGGTTAAGGTTTTATCTTGAAAGGTTGCAGACTGATCTTGGTTTACAACTGCTACAGGTAGCTGATCCAATCGTCCATAAGGATCCCACATAGAGGTTAGGAAACTAAGATTGTATAAGGCCGGGACACAAGCTATACCAATAATGGTAATCAAGGTCATTGGTCTAGTGAAAAAATTTTTTACTTTTTCTGACATAAAAACTCCTCCTCTTTAGACACCCTGTCTAAAAACTGATAAAATACATTATACAAGTATCATTTTCAAAATCAAGTAGGAAGAATTGTTTTTAGACAATGTGTCTAAAAATGTTCAAAAGGAGAGAATATGGAAACAGATAATCGAAAAGAACGAACTCGTCAAGCCATTTTAGAAGCAATGGTGACTTGCTTAGAAACTCAAGGATTTAATGAGATTACAACCACCCATCTCGCTCAGACAGCAGGAATTAGTCGCTCAAGTTTTTATACCCATTATAAGGATAAGTATGAATTGATTGACTCCTACCAACAAGGCTTATTTCACAAGTTAGAGGCCATATTTGATCGCTATGATGGAAATCGACAGTCCTCTTTCTTAGAAATTTTTGAACTACTCTACCGTGAAAAACTATTATCATCCTTACTGACCCATAATGGTACCCAAGAAATCCAAAATTTCCTCATCAACAAAGTACGATTGCTCATTTCAAATGATTTGGCTGAACGTTTGGGTAAAGAGGATCTATCCTCACTCGAAAAAGAATATCGGAGTATCTACTTTTCCCACGCCTTCTTTGGAATTGTACAAGCATGGATAAAAAACGGGAAGCAAGAATCTCCTCAATATATGACCGATTTCCTTATTAAAATGTTGCCGTAATGCTTCATTTTTCGTTCCAAATCTCCTTAATTGTGTTATACTAACTGTTGCGCAAACGTTTTCAGTGAGGAGATTCAGATATGATTCAAGCAGAGCATCTATCAAAAACTTATTCAGTTATAGATAAAGAAGTCGGTTTAAAAGGATCAATTAAAGCCTTTTTCAAACCAAAGAAAAAATTAATTCCAGCAGTTCAAGACATTTCCTTGCAAGTTGAGAAAGGAGAAATTATTGGATATATTGGCTCAAATGGTTCTGGTAAGTCAACCACAATCAAAATGTTAACTGGAGTCTTATTTCCTGACCAAGGACAAGTCCGCATCAACGGGTTGAACCCACAAGAGCAGCGTAAGGAAGTGAATAAGCAAATTGGCGTCCTCTTTGGGCAAAAATCGCATCTTGATTGGAATTTACCCGTACAGGAATCTTTTATTCTACACGCCAAAATTTATGATGTTCCAGATCAGCTATTTAAAGAGAGATTAACTGTATTGATTGACTTATTGGATTTGTCAGACATCATGAAGCAACCTATCCGTAATCTCTCTTTAGGACAACGAGTTCGCTGTGAATTTGCAGCTATCTTTATTCACCAACCTGCCGTTGTCTTTTTGGACGAACCGACCATCGGCTTGGATGCCAGCGTAAAGGAGACTATTCGCTCCTTTATTCGCTACATGAATCAGCAATATCAAACCACCTTTTTGATTACTTCCCACGATATGAAGGACATTGAGAGTCTCTGTGAGCGGATTTTCATCATTGATAAAGGCAAAAAAGTTTACGATGGTTCTCTGACCATTCTAAAAGAACGGTTTTCCACTATCAAAACCATCCTTTTTTCCACAGAAAAACCAATTGAACAGGACTTACAATTGGAAGGCTTGGAATTTGTTCGTAAAGATGATTTTCACTTTGAAATTCACTACCAAAGTAAATTTTGGACCAGTGCTCAGGTGATTGAGCAAGTCTTCAATCACTTTACTGTGGAAGATGTTACCATGAAAGATTTGGAAATTGAAACCATGGTCCGCCAAATTTATGAGGAGGGTATTCATGCGTAAATATTTCTATATGACCCGCCTGACTATGATGACTGCCATGCAATACAAGGCTTTCTTTCTAGCAACCTTCGTTTCACTGGCAGTGAAGATCTTGGTGGCTCTCTATGTCTGGAAAACTATTTTCTTTACTCAATCTGAAGTCAACGGTTTTACCTTGCAGACTTTTACCACTTATATTATTTTCGCGAATTTACTAGCCAGTTTGAATTCTTTCTCACTGGGTGAAGATTTATCTTATAGTATTTTGAAAGGGAGCATTGCTGGAGAATTTCTCAGACCCTACTCCTTTATCCTAGCCCTCTTTTTCAAAGATTTAGGAAATAAACTGTTGGAACTCTTTAAATTTGGACTAGTATTTATCGGAATCTTGCTTGTTCATCAAGATTTCTATTTGCCTGATGGGAAAACACTACTCCTTTTTCTCGTCAGCTCCATCCTCGGCATGTTTATCGTCCAGCTACTTGATATGGCTTTTGGATTTTTGGCTTTTTTTACAGTCAACGCTTGGGGCGTTATGCTCTTAAGAACCGGTCTCTTCAATCTAGCCTCTGGAGCACTCTTGCCACTCAGCTTTTATCCAAAGGCCGTGGAAAACTTTTTAAAGCTATTGCCCTATAATTATGCTGTTAATGTCCCTATCTCCATTTTACTTGGGCAAGAAAGCGATCTAAGGGCTTTGGGCTTGCAAGTTCTTTGGATACCTTTTCTCGCTATTTTTATTGTAGGCCTTTGGTCTCAAGCCAAACGACGCATTGTCATTTTTGGAGGTTAACATGAAAAAATATATCAGCCTCTACTTGTATAATATCAAAGTCTTCATGATGGCTCAGATGTCATTTCGCGTGGACTTCTTTATCGGGCTCTTCTCCTCTTTGATTGAACAAATTGTCTATCTCATTTTCCTCAACATTCTCTTTGGAAACATTAAGGAAATTGCCGGTTTCAATTACGGCCAAATGCTTTTCATCTATGGAATTGCAACAGTCGGTCGATCTATTCACTTAATTTTCTTTGATAATCTTTGGGTATTTGGTAGTCGCTATATCCGACAGGGAGAATTTGAACGACTCATATTGATGCCTGTCAATCCACTCTTTCAACTCATTTGTGAACGAATTCAGCCACAAGGAATTGGAACGACGCTTATCGGTTCCATTGCCCTCTTTCAAGCTTCCAAAGAACTTGGCCTGGAATGGAGTCTTGGCAAACTAATCTTACTCATTTTTATTACAATTTGTATTGGCCTACTCTATGCAGCAATACAGCTTGGACCTACTGCTCTAGCTTTTTGGATTGTAGAGTCTTTTCCATTAACTATGGGTATTTTTTCCCTCAATCAGATGGCCCAATATCCTCTAAATATCTATCCAAAAATCATTCAAATTCTTCTGATATTTGTCTTTCCTTACGCCTTTACAGCTTATTTCCCAGCACTCTATTTTTTAGATTTATCTATGTGGGGACTGGCCTTGCCACTTGTCCTTATCGTCATATTTAGCATCAATTACAAAATCTTCCGCTACGGCATGACCAAATTCACCAGTGTAGGTGGTTAAAGAAGTCCGGGGGACTTCTTTAAGTTGGAAATAAAAGACAGCGGAGCTGGATGTCTGTAGCTGAAGTCCGGGGGATTTCTTTAAGTTGGAAATAAAAGACAGCGGAGCTGGATGTCAGTAGCTGAAGTCCGGGGGACTTCTTTAAGTTGGAAATAAAAGACAGCGGAGCTGGATGTCTGTAGCTGAAGTCCGGGGGACTTCTTTAAGTTGGAAATAAAGTCAGTGACCGTTGCTTTTTGAGTGTTTTAGTTTGGTTTTAGTCCTAGGCGACAAGCTACAGACAGTACGGCCTTCACCTCAGTTCCTTATCAGACTAGGCGACGCTGATGCAGATAGAGCCCTGTTACTATTTTATTTCAAGGTAACAGGCTGAAAGGCTCCACTGGAGCCTTTCACTCATCAAATCAAGTCAACAACATCTGCTTTTGATTTTTGAAGAGTATAATCTAAATGACGATATCATTACCTACTAAAACAGCTTGACCGCCTTTAAGCAGTCAAGCTGTTTTAGTTTGAGGTCAGCAGTACTTGTTCAACCACTTCTAATACTCCTGATTGATTATTTGAAGGAGCGACAAATTTTGCTGCTCTAATCACTTCCTCTGGACTACCTTCCATCGCATAGGAATATTTAGCATATTCAAGCATTTCTAAATCGTTACCACTATCACCAAAGACCATTACTTCATCAGGAGAAATCCCCCATCGACGGGCAAGAAAGTCTAAAGCGACACCCTTATTCACTCCAGGAGGAATAATATCAATAAAACCAAATCCACTTGACACAGCACGAGCTTGTCCGTGAGTAGCCTGATTCAGTTCCTCCAATAATGCTGAAACTGTCTCTTTAGGTAGATTAAGAGTAATCAGCGTAATCTCATCATCTGGTAACTGCAAGAGGCTTTCCACCTCCTCACAGACAAAATTATGACCTTGAATTAATTGTTTAAAATCATCCTTCACATCTTTTGCATAATAAAGTGCTTTAAAACCACTAACGGAACAAGATTTAAGTAAATCTTTTTGATGTAATATTTCCAGTACTCGCTCAACAACAGGCTTCTCAAAATGTGTATCAAAAATTCTAACACCATTTTCCACAATAACGGCACCCACTTCAGAAACAATAGTCATATGATTTCCCTCTTCCGTAAAAAAAGAACGAATCTGTTGGTATTGGTTTCCAGAAATGGCCGCTACTCTAATCCCCTGTTCTTGTAGTTGTTTAAATATTCTCTTGAATCTTGAACGATCATAATCGTTTTGTGAGTTTAGAAAAGTTCCATCCATATCAAAAGCAACTAAGCGAATCATATTATTCTTCCTTTCCAATATAATTTTCTATTACACGAAAAACACCAGCTTGACTATGGTGGGGAGCCAAGTATTTTGCAACAGCTTTAACATTGTCAGTCGCATTTTCCATAGCATAGGAGTACCCTACGTAGGACAATAATTCGATATCATTGTCTGAATCACCAAATGCCATCACGTGTTCAGGATCAATCCCTAAACTGTTCAAAACTTGCTCCAAGCCCCAAGCCTTATGAATACCATGTGGTAAGATATCAATTGAGCCATAACCGCTTGTTACTGCAACTAATCGACCTTGAAAAGCCTGATTAAACCACTCAGTTAGTTGATCTACGCGATTTTCAGTCACCCATAGACCGACCTTATAAATCGGATCAGTGGTGGGATAAGTATTGAGATTTTCTAAGTATTTCACTCGATTTTGGAAAGCAGCCATTTGTGCAGGCTCGATTGGTAAATCAGTTCCTGCAAAAGGCATATTTGCTCCTACCTGCATATAAATATTTTCTTCATTTGATAACATCAGACACACGTCAGCCCATTGACCACTGAAAAAATCTAAAATAGCCTTCGTTTCCTCTTGCAGAATAGTACGACGAATAAGTGTTTTACCATTCTGATAGACATGAGCCCCATTATCTGCTACAAAGATTAGTCGGTCTTCAAATCCTTTACAAAGTTGCAGTAATCTAACCATTCCATTGCCGCTAGCAATCACAAAAGGAATATTTTTTTGATTTAACTGATTCAAAATGATAGAAAAACGTTCTTTATCAAAACTTCCCTGACCATCTAAAAATGTTCCATCCATATCTGTTGCGATTAATTCAACCGTCATTTTTTCTCCTTACCAGTTTAAGTTAACAAAATCTTTCATTTCCTGATAGGCTGTATCCACACGCGCCTGTGTCTCAGGGTCCAATTGTCCATAATACTGCCCACCAGCAATCCAATCTTCTAATATATAGGTTTGATAAGTGAATTGTTCATAGCCTTCTGTTGAATAAGTACCCTTTGAAACACGACTAACCCAGGTGGGATGAGCTTGAGCTGCTTGAATACTTGTCTGACCATCCTTTTTCTGAATGGTCACATCCATTAGAACACCTCTCTCAGTCCACTGGGCATTAGGGGTATCTCCCATGGTTTCTATACGCTGATTAGACAGAAAATTTCCCATAGAATAGATAATCAATTTTTTCTGGCCGTCTTTCTCAATAATTTCAGCTGGTTCAACCACATGAGGATGTCCTCCAAAAATGATGTCTGCTCCCCAGTCTACCATTTCCCGATATAGACTCGTCTGTTCTTCCGTTGGTTGCAACTGGTATTCCACACCCGTCTGGGGCATGACAATGGTAATGTCCGCCTCTTTTTCAGCCTGTTCAATCTCTTTTTGCATCTTTTCTTGATTGAAATCTGATAAATATGCATCATATTCCTCTTGACTCAGCAAAGCCTCCATCCCATTGAAACCATATGCATAGGCTAATACTGCAATTCGAATACCATTTACCTCACGAATATAGACTGGAGCAGTTGACCGATTTCCGTCGGAAAAGACTCCAACCGTGTCCACCCCAGCTTGCTGGAAAGCATTAACTGTGGAAATCAGACCTGAAAGATGAGAATCTAGGATATGATTGTGAGCCAAGTCCACCAAGTCATAGCCTGCATCATGAATATTGGTGGCAACGATGCTAGGGGCATTAAAAAGTGGATACCCCGCCAAATCAAAATCTGGCGAAATAGTCCCTTCAAAATCTGCAATAGCAAAATCTGCCTGGTCTATCCAGGGCTTGACATAGGTAAAATTCTCCGAAAAATCATAACTCCCATCAAATTGCTCTGACCCTCGAAGAATTGGTAAATGATACAGTAAATCCCCATGGGCCATAATCCGAACAGTATCTACTGTTGAAGCATGACTTGATGGCGTGACCTTACTAGACTCAGTTTGTTGTTTTTCTGCCGGCTGACTTTTTCCTGATGTGAAATATTCATTTAAAAGTATGATAGACAACAATACTCCGGCTAATGCACAAATGAAGAAAAAGTGTCCTCTTGTCCGTGATACTGCTCGTCTATTTCTGCGACCATAGCTAGTTCTTCTTCCCATATCAATCCTCCTCATATTAAGTCCTTTACTTACTTATTATACGACTTTTTCAACGAAAAATCTAAAACAATAGTGTTCACAGACGATAAAAAAACAACCAATAGAAACATAGCATATCCTATCTATCTCTTAAAAAGGATATAAAAGGAGCAACATAAGTGTTTCAGTAAGTTCTGGACTGTATTCAGTTGTTGCTCCAATCAAATTGTTTCGAATTTTGTGAATAAGTATGATAGACTGAAAGAATAGGAACTGTTACAGGAGAATGATATGAAACAAGCTATTGAGACACGTGAGTTCATAAAAACCGTCGTTATCTGTACTCTTGCATCTTACGGGGGACCAGAAGCCCATTATGGCGTTTTCAGTAAAGAAATGGTTGAAAAAAAGAAGTACATTAGCCAGGAAGAATTGACTGAACTGATTGGCATATTTTCATTGCTCCCAGGACCTTCTAGTACTCAAACGATTACTGCGATAGGATACCGTGTAGGTGGTCCAGTAATAGCTCTCACAACACTTGGCATATGGATAATGCCAGCCCTCTTTACGATGAGCCTTTTAGGAATTATTTTAGATTGGTTGACATATCATCAACAATGGCAGTCGTTACTGACCTTTCTTCCTGCAACAGCGATTGCCTTTATTACTTACGCTGCTATTCAACTAACCCGCAAGGTTATTCACTCCAAAAATGATGGGCTTGAGTATCTTCTCTTTTGTTGCTTGGCTTTTCTTTTTATTCCCTGGTCTGTCTGGATGGTACTTGCATTGTTGCTATTCGGTGGTTTCTTAGGAATCCTTCCAAATCTTTTCAAGGTCCGAGATGAAATGAAGCAAGTAACAACGCATAGCAAGCCCAAGTGGTTTTTAGTTGGAATCATCCTTTTACTAGCTGTTTCTTTTGAGTCTGCAACTTTTTTCTGGGGTGGAAATATCTCCTTATTTTCTTCCATATACCGTTATGGTTATTCCGTCATTGGTGGTGGTCAGGTCATGATTCCTCTAATGATCCAAGATTTAGTTAATGGACAACATTTCCTAAACCAAATTGACTTCTTAGCAGGTTATACATTAGATCAAGCTGTTCCCGGACCCCTTTTTAGTTTTGCTGCATTTGTTACTTCACGCTCATTAACAGGCTCACCTTTTCTTATTCTATTGCTAGGTATGGTTGGAGGAGCACTGATCTTTCTGCCCGGGACATTATTGGTCTTTTTCGCAACTCCACTATGGCAAGAATACCGCAACTTGCACTATGTACGACATTTTCTAAAAGGTGTCTCAATTGTCGTTGCTGCGATCATTACATGGACTGCCTTCAAACAAATGCCACTACTCAATGATTCGCTTAGTATGTGGTTGGTCTTCCTCGCCTCACTGGCTTTTCTTCTTTATAAAAAAATACCTGCTCCACTCATTGTGATGGCAAGCCTATTATTAGGCCTCTTATGGGGATAATTGGTTTCCAACAATAGAAAACAAAAACCGGCAGTATGCTTACTAAGATCAGTTATTGAAACTGTCTACAAGAGTATACTTCCAGTTCTTTTCGTTCTCAATTATGTCATTATGTTAATCATCTAAATGCTGTAACTTCCCTCGGAAGTCTTCAATACTGTGATAGCCTTTTTCAAGCATGATGGCTTGCAATTCAGCTGTGATTCGTTCAAAAGCAACAGGACCTTCTTTATGAAGAGTAGTCCCAATTTGAACCATACTAGCACCACATAAAATATGCTCAAAAGCATCACGTCCCGTCAGAACACCACCTGTTCCAACAATCTGAATTTCAGGTTTCAACCGTTGGTAAAAGGCATGGACATTGGCAAGGGCAGTTGGTTTGATATATTCTCCTCCAATACCCCCAAAACCATTTTTGGGTTTGATAACAACTGATTCATCTTCAATGTAGAGACCGTTACCAATTGAATTGACACAATTGACAAAGGCTAGTGGAAACTGATTAAAGATTGTTGCTGCTTGATCAAAATGAACAATATCAAAGTAAGGTGGCAACTTTATACCAAGCGGTTTTGTAAAATACGTGAATACTTCGCGCAAAATGGCTTCCGTCGTTTCAAAATCATATGCAATTTGTGGTTTTCCGGGAACATTGGGACAAGAGAGGTTTAGTTCTGTTAATCCTTTAAAGTCACTAGCCTCTACTGTTTTTAAAATCTGATGAGTTTCATCTGGCGACATTCCAACTAAGGATAAAACAAATGTGCGTTCTGGTTCCGTTTCCTGCAATTCCAACAAATAATCCAAATAATAATCCAAGCCTTGATTCGGCAAGCCCATCGAATTAATTGAACCAAGTGGCACATTCTGGTACCGAGGTTCTGGATTTCCCGAACGATATTCTAAGGTTGCTGTTTTTGTAACAAACGTTCCTGCTGCAGACTGTTTCACTTCATTCAGCTCTTCCTTGGTCATACACCAAACACCAGCTGCATTCATCAAGCAATTATCAAACTGAAATCCACCTAAACTTGTTGCTGTTGAAACCATATTATCCTCCATATAGGTCATTCTCTCTTGATTATATCATAAGAAAGAAATGGATTTTCTTCATTTACAACTAACGTTCGGATTTTTAAAAATTTATTAAATTTTTTTAAAATTCTTACATTTTTTCTTTACAATTAAAAATCATAATGCTATAATAATTTTCAGATAAATTAAATTGTCAGACAATTTAATAAATAATAAAGAAATTAGGTGATCCACATGACAAATGCAAAAGCATACATCCAAGCGTCATTCGAAGCTGTTAAAGCTCGTAATCCACACGAGACAGAATTCCTTCAAGCTGTAGAAGAGCTCTTCTCTACCCTTGAGCCTGTCTTTGAAGCACATCCGGAATATATTGAAGAAAACATTCTTGCTCGTATCGTTGAGCCAGAACGTGTTATCAGCTTCCGTGTTCCATGGACTGATAAAGATGGAAATGTTCAAGTTAACCGTGGCTACCGTGTACAGTTTAACTCATCTGTAGGCCCATACAAAGGTGGTCTTCGTTTCCACCCAACTGTTACACAATCTATCTTGAAATTCCTTGGTTTTGAACAAATCTTTAAAAACGTTTTGACTGGTCTTCCAATCGGTGGTGGTAAAGGTGGTTCAGACTTTGATCCTAAAGGAAAAACTGACGCTGAAATCATGCGTTTCTGCCAAAGCTTCATGACTGAATTGCAAAAACACATCGGTCCTTCACTTGATGTACCTGCTGGTGATATCGGTGTTGGTGGACGTGAAATTGGTTACTTGTTTGGTCAATACAAACGCCTACGTCAATTTGATGCCGGTGTCTTGACTGGTAAATCTCTTGGCTTTGGTGGTTCATTGATCCGTCCAGAAGCAACTGGTTATGGTTTAGTTTACTTCACTGACAATATGTTGGCAGCAAACGGCAAATCATTCAAAGATCAAACCGTTCTTATCTCAGGTTCTGGTAACGTTGCTCAATACGCAGTTCAAAAAGCTGCTGAACTTGGTGCAAAAGTCATCTCAGTTTCTGATTCAAATGGTTACATCATTGACGAAACTGGTATCGACTTCGACCTCTTGGTAGACATTAAAGAAAAACGCCGCGCTCGTTTGACTGAATATGCTGCTGAAAAACCAACTGCAAAATACTTTGAAGGTTCTGTATGGAACTACGATGGCAAAGCAGACATTGCTCTTCCATGTGCAACTCAAAATGAAATCAACGGCGAGCAAGCTGCTGCCCTTGTGAAAAATGGCGTTTACTGTGTAGCTGAAGGTGCTAACATGCCATCTGACCTAGATGCAATCAAAGTTTACAAAGAAAACGGTGTTCTTTACGGGCTTGCTAAAGCTGCGAACGCTGGTGGTGTTGCCGTATCAGCACTTGAAATGAGCCAAAACAGCCTTCGCTTGTCATGGACTCGTGAAGAAGTTGATGGTCGTCTTAAAGACATCATGGCAAACATCTTCAACACAGCTAAAGAAACTGCAGAAAAATACGACCTTGGTAAAGACTACCTTGCTGGTGCTAACATTGCTGCGTTTGAACAAATTGCAGATGCAATGATTGCTCAAGGTTTGGTATAATCTCCAGCTTATTTGTGATAGCCTCCAACCAATTAAATAACTATAAGCGAAATCCCGAATTGCAAAAATCAATTCGGGATTTTTTCTATTAGATTCCTTCAGAAATCAAATCTGTCCACATGGCCTCTTCATAAACGAGACCAAAACTTGACTCGTCATCTACACCATAAATGAGTTTTACATTTATTCTCTCACCTGGTTCTAACTTTTCAACCAAATTGACATCATATGTACTTAAGTCTAATGTATAAGGTATTTGAGTCGTTTGATCGATAAGGTTGAAATAATATTCGTCAAAATACACTCTTTCATCTGTTGCATTCTCAACCTCCATCTCAACAACGTATGCTGAACTATAATAATCATCCACTAAGCTTACGCTGTCATCTTTTCCCATCGATATCACTGTTACATCCAGACCATCTGAAAAATTAACTTTATCACCTATCTGGTACTCTTTATATGTCAAAGTCTCGTCTAAATAATCTGGATAGGTTGTCCCTCGACTTTGTGATACATTGAGACCTAAAGTCAAAACAACACATGTAAACCCTAGTACAAATGTTAGTACCAACCCAACAATTGTTGTCCAAAAAAGTGGTTGCCGGTATAAAGGTTTCTTTCGATAGTACATTTGTCCATCTTCAATAACAAAGTCTTTCAATCTTCTCCTCCTCTTCAGCTTACGCTTGGTTCTCTTATGGCAATTCGATACCTGCTTGCCTTAGTGCATCTTGGTATAAACCAAAAAATTGATGATAGACTACTGTTTGTTGACCATTTGTTACAAATAAGTTGACACGAAAAACAAATTGTCCTGTTTCCGTCGTTTTCGGCCCTAAAATGCTGACATTGGTAATCTGTTCAAACTTGCTTAACTCACGATTATTGACTTCCTCTATGATACGGTAAACTTGTTCTAGATCTGTATTAAATTTCAATGGGATATCAATTTGTGCACGCATTTCCCCGCGCGACTGATTGCTGACAACTAAAATATTACGATTTGGAATAAAATGTAGGGTTCCATCTGCATCACGCACTTTCGTTGTCCGAATCCCCATGCTAACAATCGTACCAGAAATAGTAATTGGTCCATTTGTCAACTTGACAACATCCCCTACATCAAACTGTCGTTCAATCAAGATGAAGAATCCATTGACTAAGTCTGACAAAAATCCTTGTGCTCCCAGTCCAACAGCAACCCCTGCAATCCCAGCACCTGCCAACAAGCTTGAGACAGGTAAGCCTAGAATACTGAGTACACAGTATAGCAGAATAAAATAAAGGAGATAGTTTAAACTGCTTTCCACTAATCGACTGATTGTCTTTTGTCGTCCTTGCTCACGGTTTGAAATCTTTAGAGACGGTACAAGCACTTTTTTAACTGAAGCTTTAGCGATTTTCTTCAGAATATAAAATGTAATGAACAGTAAAATAAGAGAAAAAATCTTGTTCAGGCTAGCAGTCACAATCGCCTCAACATTAAACTGAGACAAGTACTTTGTAATAAAATCATTCATGAGATAATTATAGCAGAAAACACCCTAAAAGAACAAAAAGATAGCCGAGTGGCTGACTTAATACGTCAAAAATATTTGAGAATGGGCCTAACAGAATCCATCAAACCTTGGTTGAAATAATTGTGATATCCGTCCCCACACCATGCGGTACTCTGTACGTTCTGCACCTAGATTAACTATCTTTTTGACATCATCAAATCGGAAGCCAACTTTTTCATAGAAGGAAATGGCACGCGCATTCCCCTCCTACCACGATTTCCAAAGAATACTAGCCTTTCCTAGTATCTCACTTTCCGTTTCCAGAGATCTAATCATCATTCTAACATACGTATATATGTTTTTGAATAATTAAAAAACCGAGACTTAGCTCGATTTTTTGATTAATTTATTAAATAACTCACTGAAAATAAATGACGGTTTTCGATGAGTAGCTTGGAAATACAAACGTGTCTCCTTGATAATAACTGGTGATAAGGCTAGTAAAGCTATTAAGTTTGGTAGGGCCATGAGACCATTCACAATATCTGCAATCGTCCAAATCAAGTCCAACTTCAGGAAACCACCGAGAGCTACCATTAGTATGAAGACCAACCGATAGGGTAAAATTGATTTTGTTCCGAAAAGAAATTCAATACAGCGCTCACCATAATATGACCAGCCCAGAATCGTTGTAAATGCAAAGAGAACCAAGCTAACAGTCAAGGCAATTGTCCCTGGATTACCAAAAACAGTTGCAAATGCTGCCTGAGTCAGCGGAGCACCCTCAAGTCCTTCCACCGTCCACTGACCAGTCACCAAAATAGATAAACCTGTTAAACTACAGATAATAATGGTATCAATGAAAGTACCGGTCATAGAAATCAAACCTTGCTCAACGGCATTGTCTGATTTGGCTGCAGCAGCGGCAATGGGAGCAGAACCTAAACCAGATTCATTAGAAAATACACCACGAGCAATTCCTCTCTGGATTGCTTCTTTTACTGTTGCCCCAGCAAAACCACCAACAGCTGCAGAAGGAGTCAGTGCTGAACTAACTACTAACTTCAACGCAGGAATCAACTGATCTGCATTTGTTATTAAAATCACAATTGTTGCTAAAATGTAGAGAATGGCCATGAACGGAACAACCTTGGTTGATACTTTGGAAATTGTTTCGATACCACCAAAGATGATGACAGCCACTAGAATGGCCAAGAGGATACTAATCAACTGCGGCGATAAACCAAGGCTTACTTCTAATGAAGAAGTAATTGAATTGACCTGTGAAAATGTCCCAATCCCCAAAAGAGCCACCAGAACTCCAGAAATGGCAAAGAAGATTGCTAGGGGTTTCCATTTCTGTCCCATACCAATGGTGATATAATGCATTGGTCCACCTGCCGCATGACCATCTGCATCCCTAGTTCTGTACTTGATTGCTAAAAATCCTTCCGCATACTTCGTTGCCATACCAAAGAATGCAGCAACCCACATCCAGAAAAGGGCTCCAGGACCACCTGTAGTAATAGCAGTTGCCACCCCGACAATATTTCCTGTCCCGACAGTCGCTGCAAGGGCCGTACACAATGCCGCAAAACTCGACACATCCCCTTGACCAGACTGATCACTTGAGAAAATCAAACGAAAAGCTGTGGGTAGTTTACTTAGTTGAAACAATCCTAAACGAATGGTGAAATAAACACCTGTACCTACTAAAAGCAATAGAAGTGGCGGTCCCCAAACAAAGTTGTTGGTGGCCTTAAATAGTTCTAACATAATTCCTCCGAAAAAATAGGTCTAGATAAAGCTTTTGGAAAAACTAAAAAGAGGCTGAACAATTCAACCTCTAGATGTAATGCGAAAAATATAGGAAAACCCTATATTAATACGCTCTGTCCTTTTACCTGAGAGTTTGAGTAGGATTACTTTTCCATTCAGCAACCCCACCTTGCCCCTTCGGTGCCATGATGGTCTCTCCAGAGTTCCGTCCTGTGAACAGTCAGCAACCCTTCCTATTCACTATCAACCGGTTATTCAGTTTTATCTTGCCTATATTTTAATCCTATTTCAAGAAAAAATCAAGTGAATTTTCAGAAAAATCAAGAAAGAATATCTAAAAATAGTCCATATCCTGCTTCTTCCATTTCCTCTCTCGGTATGAAACGAAGGGCTGCTGAGTTGATACAGTAACGGAGACCGCCTTTATCACGCGGTCCGTCATCAAAGACATGACCTAAATGAGCATGACCAGCCCGACTACGGACTTCAATACGGTTCATGCCATGGGACTTATCTTGGAAATAAGTCGCAACTTCTTTGCTGATTGGTTTGGTAAAGGAGGGCCAGCCGCAACCTGAATCGAATTTGTCCGTCGAGAGAAAGAGCGGTTCGCCAGTCGTAATATCGACGTAGATGCCAGCTTGTTCACTATTCCAAAACTCATTTTCGAAGGGTCTTTCCGTCGCAGCTTCTTGAGTGACTTGATACTGGAGGTCGGTCAAGCTGTCTTTTAAGACTTGCTGGTCTGGCTTTTGGTAGTCTGCAACATCAATCAGAGGGATTTTTGCCTGCCCAAGATCGATATGACAGTACCCTTGGGGATTTTTCTTGAGATAATCCTGATGGTAGTCTTCGGCGGGGATGTAATGCGCGAGTGGCTCCACTTCAACGGCTAGGGGGCGTCCACCAAAGAGCTGGGACTGCTCCGTCATGACCTGCTCGATGGTCGGCAAATCAACCTCATCTGTATAATAGATACCAGTCCGATACTGGCGCCCCTTGTCAGGTCCCTGCTGATTGACAGAGAAGGGATCAATGACACGGAAATAGTAGAGGAGAATTTCCCGCAAATTGATACGAGTCTCATCATAGGCTAGATAGAGCGTCTCTGCGTGGTCTGTTTGTTTGAGGAGTTGATAATTGGTCGTCTCCACCTGTCCATTGGCATAGCCAACGCTGGTGTCAAGAATACCATCGATCTGGGAAAAGTAGCCTTCCATTCCCCAGAAACAACCGCCTGCTAGATAAATTTCTTTCATGTAAACTCCTTCTTATCTGCAAGCGTGGTTTCGTCACTCTTACAGATTTTTTTCTTTCATTTCTGCTTCCATTTTGAGGCATTGAACCTTCATAGTCGCAGTACTTGGAATGACGTCATAAGCCATCAAGATGGGTTCTTTCAATAGTGGTAGGTCTGCAACCATGGCCCACCAAGCTTCCCAGTTCATCTTAGCATCGTCTGCCAGAGCGATAATCGGCTGCGGTGCACCATTGACATCGCGGATAATCACGACTTCTGATAAAAAGTCCAATTTTTCCAACAATACATCTTCCAAGGCAAGGTTGCTGTCGATATGCTCAATGAGGTCAACCTGACGGTCTTTTAGAAGAAGTGTACCCTCTGGAGTCATGCAGCCGTAGTCACCACTATCCCACCAAGCACCGTACACATTATCTTGGAAGCGGGCATATCCTTTATAGTAGGTCACAGCACGGCCTTTTGACAGAAACTGGATATGGCCGTTTTCTCCAGCTGGGAGAGGATTCCCTTGGGCGTCTGTGATGCGTGCTTCTGTGTAACCTTCCAGACCAATCCCCATATCTCGTCCACTAACTGTTCCTATATTTTCCAAGCGATGGTAACGTAAAATCATTGGACCAAATTCACTTTGACCATAAACCTGCATAAAGACTGGATGTTGCTCTTTAGAAGCCTCCAAGAAGGCGCGAAGCGTACCAATATTGATAGCATCAAAGGTCGAATGGTAATAACGAATGCTACTAAAGACCTCTGGTTTTTCCTTGGCCATTCTTGCCCATTGGACAAAGTTATTAGGATGGGTTTCCAGAGCACTTGGACGATGAAGAGCAAGCGCCCCTTTTCTTGCAGAAGAAAGCGGATAGAGGGGGAATCCAAGCCCAATCGCCGAAGACACGCCGATATTATAGCGTGAATGTACAGGGGAGATATGGAAGGCCAGCAAGCCTCTCTCCGTCATCTTTTCAAAAATAGTTTGTTGTCAAGCTACTCGCCAGCCCATGGTCTGTGCTGTGTGGCAGATTAATTTTGGAACACCTGTCGTTCCCGAAGTATGGGTCATGTATTGAATGACATCTTCTGGCAGGAGATTTTCTTCAAAAGCAACTGTTTCTTGCACTAGGACTTGGGGTAAAAATACCTTTGTTACCAGGTCAGTTCGAGTCACTCCTGCTACACGTTCTTCCGTTTCTTGGTCGTAGACAATGAAAGACTTTTCCAATCGCTCCGCAAACACATCTAAATTCGAAGATGGCAAATGATAGGAAATCATAACAGGAACAGCACCCAATGCCGTTACCGCTACTGCTAACAAATAGGTGTCGAAAGCTGGGCTCTTATACAGAACCACCTTGTCTCCATAGCCAACAATACCTGCCTCTGCAAATTGGGCAGCTCTTTTTTAAATGGCCTCAAAAACGGTTTGATAGGTATTTTCCAATCCTAATTCAGAGAAGGATGCGTAGGGTTGGTCAAAATAAATGGTAACATTTGGAAACTCTTGAGTTGCTGATTTGAACTGACGATAGAGATTTAATGGTTAGTAACTAATAGTTGACAAAGATAAGGTTATTATAATATCTTGTGTCAATCTTCACAATCCGTTTTTTTGAACATGCTTTCAGTTGTGAAAAAAACAAGCAGCGAATCTGAGTCCACTACTTGCTTTCATTTTCAATTAGCCAATTTCAGCTAAAATCGCTTTGATTTGCTCCTTCGTATGAACACCAGCAACTTGTTTTACAACTTTTCCATCTTTTTTGAACAGAAGTGTTGGGATAGACATGATACCAAACTGACGAGCTGTGTTTGGATTTTCATCTACATTCATTTTATAAATGCGTAATTCGTCTTCGTCCACTTCACCATCTAATTGTTCCAAGATTGGTGCTTGCATACGACAAGGACCACACCATGGTGCCCAAAAGTCAACAAGGACTACGCCTTCTTGTGTTTCAACTTCAAAGTTTGCATCTGTAACAACTTGAACCATACAATTAATTCTCCGTTTCTTTTTTTGTACTATTATTGTACACCAAAAGAAAATAGAAAGCGAATTTTTGCTACAAAGGATAAAGTGAATCATATTTTTAGAAAAATAAGTTGTTTAGCTTTATAGTCAACTTGAGCATGACCGCAGTTGCATAAAGAATTAAATGGAATCCACTATTTATCAGTTCCAGTTGAAGTACTGAGATATCCCAATTACTTGGGCAATACTATATCACCTGATATTATTCATCTATACCTTATTTTTTACTTAAACGTCACAATAGTACAGCCTGATCCACCTGCATTTTGTGGGGCATAGCCGAACTCCTTGACTTGCTTGTTTCGACGAAGGTACTTAGTCACTCCCTCTCGGATAACTCCAGTACCAATACCGTGAACAATATCGACTTGTGCCAGATTGTTGAGAAGGGCTTGGTCGATAAATTCATCCAGCTCCATCATAGCCTCTTCGTAGCGTTTGCCACGGAGATCTAAGCGGGCTTTTGGTCCTCGTACATTGGCACGTTTAACTGTATGAACCTGGCGTTTCTTAGGTTGCTCTGCCTTTTCCGCCTTGACTAACTCAAACTCATCTTTGGCCAAGATCATCTTAATCAAGCCAACCTGAGCTTCCCAACGTCCATCTTTAAGCTGATTGGTCAGGGTCCCACGTTGTCCATAAGCTGTAACGATAATGTCATCGCCCACCTTGGCCTCCCGCTGAATTTTAGCTTTCTTCAGAACCTTGTTTTTAGATAGATCCACCACTTCAGGCACCAACTTTTTCAGCTCTGCCTTGGCTTCGATAATCTGGTGGGGCTTAAGACTGGCTGCAGCATGAAGATTTTTAAGAATCTCCTCGCTTTCTGCCAATGCCATATCTACAATTTCCTTGGCTTCCAAGCGTGCCTTGTTGAGCTCATTTTCCCGCTCACGATTGAGTTCGTCATAGAGCTTGCGAAGGGCCCGGTTCATCTTGTAGTTTTCTTGCTCCACATCACGAATCTTGTCTAGGCGACGACGGCTTTCAACCGTTTGGCTTTCCAATTTTTCAATAATTCGGTTCACATCACTATCTGTATCCGTCCAAGACTGAGCCGACTGGATAATGTTGTCTGACAAGCCCAAACGACGGGCTATTTCAAAGGCATTGGACCGCCCAGGAACACCCTGCATAAACTTATAAGTTGGCCGTAGGCTATTGGTATCAAATTCCATGCTGGCATTTTCAATACCAGAGGTTTCTATCCCATAGGCCTTGAGCTCAGGATAGTGGGTGGTTGCCATGGTCTTGATCCCCCGCAAACGAAGGTCATCTAAGATGGCCATAGCCAAAGACGCACCCTCTTGCGGATCTGTCCCAGCTCCCAACTCGTCAAATAGAATGAGAGAATCTTGATCAGCTGCTCTTAGAATCTCCACCGTGTGGGTCATGTGACTGGAGAAGGTTGATAAACTCTGCTCAATCGACTGTTCATCTCCAATATCCGCAAAAATTTCTTTGAAGATAGCTACCCGACTACCCTTATCAGCCAAAATAGGCAAACCAGACTGAGCCATCAAATGAGTCAATCCCAAGGTTTTGAGCATGATGGTCTTACCACCTGTGTTGGGACCTGTTATCACGATAGCCGTCAACTGACTACCGAAATACAGGTCATTTGGTACAGGATCAGCAATGAGCGGATGTCGAACATTCAGTAATGCTATGTCTTGTTTTTCTGACAAGATTGGTACAATCGCTTGATGATCACGCGCAAAGACATGTTTAGCACGGACAAAATCAAGATGACCGATGATCCAAGCATTATTTCGGAGAATACCACTATGAGGTCGAAGCATATCTGACATTTCCTGCAAAATTCGATTGAGCTCATGGCGTTCTTCTGCATGCAGATGACTGATTTCTTCGTTCAGGGTCACCACTGCCTGCGGCTCAATATAAACGGTCGAACCCGAAGCAGAAATGTCATGGACAACCCCTGCAATTTTATTGCGATAGGTATTTTTGACAGGAAGTACATTGCGTCCATTACGGCTTGCCAAAATGCTATCGGACAGCATGTCCCCCTTAGTCTTCAAAATATCCTGCATGACCTGACGAACTTGGTCTTCGGTTTCACGGATTTTTCTGCGAATACGACCCAGCTTTTCTGAAGCAAAATCCTCTACAAACCCCGCATCATTGATGGATTGGAGGGAGCCTTGTAAGTGTGGAAAAAGCTCAATCTTTTCAAAGAGTTTATCCAGCTGGGTAAGACTGACATTTTCCAGATTTTCATAAAAATCCAAGAGAGACTTAGAAACTTCCAATATTTTTTTCACTGCTAGTAACTCAGTGATATTAAGATCGGTATCTAGCTCCAAACGACGCATAGCTGGACCGATGTCACTAGTAGCAGCCAGACTGAAATAGGGATTTTCTACAAAAATCTGCGCTATGTCTGTCAACTCGTTAAAGGCCTGCTGGATACGGTGAACTTCCACCATGGGTTCCAACTGTCGCAATTCTTCAAAGCCCTGTTCCGTCAAGAGATAGGGCTCAATTTTTTGTCTTACCTTGTGAAATTCAAGGGTTTCTATAATCTTATTATTCATATGTTCCTACTTAGTCTTCTCCTTAATTTTATCTCATTATCAAAACAATATAAGATAAAATAGCTGATTATATGGTCTTTTCCACTCTAACATCAAAGTTTTCACAGTCAACTAATACTCAATTACTCAATTAAAATCAAAATCAAAATCAGACTAGCTCCAAAGGCTTGGGGAATATTTGGAGCTATGCGGGGGCGGGAGTTTAAAAGGTCTGGGAGACCTTTTAAAGTGGGAAATATAAGCTGACGGCAGTCAGCTCACATAAATTGAAGTCTGGGGATAGACTGTTTCAGCTCAACAACTAGAAATAAAGACTTGTTGACAAACTCTTTTTAGACTGGTCGAGTTCTTTCCCACTCTCACTCATCAAATCAAGTCAACAACGTCTGCTTTTGATTTTCGAAGAGTATAAATGATGATAAAAAGGATAAGGTCTCCCTTACCCTGTAATATTACTCAACCAGAGAGATTTAAAAAAACTACTAGTGAATGGTGTGTATTGAATCATGAAATTGGCAAAAAAACTACTATGAAGCTTCTCTTGCACCACTGCAAGTGGAATACTAGACAATAGAACCATCACGATCTGCAGGGAAATAAAGGTTACCATAACCGCTACAATGCCACTGATGAGATTGCTCAACTGAGTATCTGGATTAAAACCTTCTAAAAGATGGACAAAAATTCCTATAAAACGTACCAAGGCATAAACAGCTACATAGAGTAGCAAAAATGATAACCCCGCATAAAAAACCTTATCTAAGTCAAAAAGATACTTCTCATCAAAGAAATAGTTATAACTTCCTTGAGTTGCATTTGCAAACGGAACCCAGAGGTATAAAAATTGTGCCAACTTCATGAAATGTGCAGATGCAACCATTAATGAAACAATAGTTCCTAAACCATAGAAAGTTTGTAACACTATACCTCTGCTATATCCGATATAAAAACTCCATACTAGAATGAAAATGATTGCTAGTGTAATCATACTTTTTCCTCAAGTTCATCCAAATCAACCAAGGTCACATTTTCTTTTGAAACTTTATCCTTGGCTTTCAGGCTTGCCAACTCAGCCTCGGTCTTTTCAAAATCTATTTCGCGTGTCAGCTGTACAGATAGTGCGTTAATTGCCAATAAAAGGGCTAGAGTTTCAGAATCCGCAGTAGGCATTTTTTCTTTTAATGCTTGATATTTTTCTTGAACAACTCGTTCAATTTCTTCCATAAAAAGATTATCATGCTCTGTCGTTAAAGTCAGTTGCTTTTCGCCAAAAGTAAATTTATATCGATTTAAATTTGCCATATTTCCCCTCATCTTCCATCTATTATAACGTAAAAACCTATTTTTGGCTAATTCTTACTATAATGAATGCTTTCTACGAGCAAAATCCACAAAGCGGAATTTATCAATTTTATGCTTGCTTTCAGTATATTGAAATTGTCGTGTATCGCCTAGAAAAACTCTTGATTTTATCAATACCAAGTAATCATCTTGAGTCTTCATCAATTCACGTTCTTCCCAACTGGTTGGTTCAACCGTAATTTCTTTTTGAGCATAGGATATATCCAATTTTAGTTCTTTTTCTAAATATTGATAGATTGAACCTTTTGCGATTTCTTTATCCATCTTCGGAACAATATCTGAAGAGAGATAATCCGTATCAACTACTGAAACCTTTCCATCTATGGACCTTGTACGTACAATTTTCCATACTTTACTAAATGGTTCAAATCCTGTTAATTGAGATAAATTACTATTTACTGTAATGAGCTCCAAATCAACAACCGCTGTATCTGACTGCAACTGCAAAGCATCCGTCAATTCTTGATACGAAGTTAAGCCAGAAATAGGAAAATTCAATAGTTCCTGTTTTAAAACTAGAGAACCTCTTCCTTGAACTTTTTGAATCATTCCGCGTTCTGTCAGAATAGCCAGTGCTTTTCGAACAGTATCTCGGCTAACTTGATACATTTCTTGCAATTGTTGTTCAGTTGGTAAAGAAGTCTCAGCAGGATAGACATTTGTTCGTATTTTCTCTTTTAAATCATTATATATTTCTTGATATTTTTTCATTTTATTACTCCAACATTAGTCTGTTTTTTATCATACAACTAGAATATTATAACAAATTTTTAAAAAAAATGAGTAAAAACGCTTGCATTGTTTTATGGAATCGTATACAATATTTTTGAAATATATTTGTCCGTACAAATATTGTAAATTTATATAAATAATTTAACCAATTATTTATATATTGGAAAAATTTAGGTGGTGGCAGATCTTGCCACTGAGGAGGAAAAATAATGGGGAAATATCAACATGAAGCCCAGGAACTCTTGAAAGCCATTGGCGGAAAAGAAA
This sequence comes from Streptococcus sp. VTCC 12905, assembly GCF_049893385.1. NCBI lineage: Bacteria > Bacillati > Bacillota > Bacilli > Lactobacillales > Streptococcaceae > Streptococcus > Streptococcus sp. VTCC 12905. The sequence goes on from NZ_JBMVJC010000010.1 coordinate 31,145, forward strand.
ATGTCACCGCAGTAACACACTGTGCAACTCGTATGCGTTTTGTTTTAGCTGATGAAAGCAAAGCAGACGTTAAAACAATTGAAAACATTTCTACCGTAAAAGGTACATTTACAAACGCAGGTCAATTCCAAGTTATCATTGGCAACGATGTGCCGGTTTTCTATAATGACTTCACCGCCGTATCTGGTATTGAAGGTGTATCTAAAGAAGCCGCTAAAACAGCTGCTAAGAGTAATCAAAATGCCATTCAACGTGTCATGACGATGCTAGCTGAAATTTTCACACCGATTATTCCAGCTATTATCGTAGGTGGTCTTATCCTTGGTTTCCGTAACGTTCTTGAAGCGGTTGGGATGCCATGGTTAGGACAACAAGTTGCTGATGGAGTTAAGGTATTTGATGCCGATGGAAACCCCGTCTGGAACACCATCACTATGGTATCTCCATTCTGGAACGGTGTTAACCATTTCTTATGGCTACCAGGTGAAGCAATCTTCCACTTTTTACCTGTAGGAATTACCTGGTCTGTTTCTCGTAAAATGGGAACAACTCAAATTCTCGGTATTGTACTGGGTATCTCTTTGGTTTCTCCACAATTGCTCAATGCTTACGCTGTTCCAGGTACTGATGCTGCAACGATTGCTAGTGATTGGGTATGGAATTTTGGTAGTTTCACGATCAATCGTATTGGTTACCAAGCTCAAGTTATTCCAGCCTTGCTTGCGGGTCTATCACTCTCTTATCTAGAAATTTTCTGGCGTAAACGCATCCCAGAAGTTGTATCAATGATTTTTGTTCCATTTCTTTCATTGATACCTGCTATTATTCTAGCTCATACAATCCTTGGCCCTCTTGGTTGGACACTTGGTCAAGCCTTATCAACGGTTGTTTTGGCTGGTTTAACAGGTCCATTTAAAGCTGTATTTGGTGCAATCTTTGGTGCACTTTACGCTCCGTTTGTTATTACTGGACTCCACCATATGACAAATGCTATCGATACTCAGTTGATTGCTGATGCTGGGGGAACTGGCTTATGGCCAATGATTGCTCTTTCTAACATTGCACAAGGTTCTGCTGTATTGGCATACTATTTTATGAACCGACACAACGAAAAAGAAGCACAAATTTCACTTCCTGCAGCTATTTCTGCCTACCTCGGTGTAACTGAACCTGCTCTCTTTGGTGTAAACGTTAAATATGTATATCCATTCGTGGCTGGTTTGATTGGTTCTGGTTTAGCAGGTCTCATTTCAACTTCGTTGAATATCACTGCCAACGCAATTGGTGTCGGTGGACTTCCAGGTATTTTGGCTATTAAAGCACAATACTGGTTACCATTTACTTTTGCAATGGCTGTTGCGATTGCTATTCCATTTGTATTAACATTCTTCTTCCGTAAAGCAGGTATTTTAACTAAAGCAGAAGACGAAAAACTGCAAGCTGCACAAGAAGCTGCTTCTGTTCCTTCGACTGTTGCTGACACATCAATCCAGCTTATTAGTCCGCTAACTGGTGAAGCAAGAGACTTATCACAAGCTATTAATCCAGTATTTTCATCTGGTGTGATGGGAAAAGGAATTGTAATTGACCCGAGTGAAGGCAAGCTTTTCGCTCCTGTAGACGGGGAGGTCTCTGTACTCTTCCCAACTTTCCACGCGATTGGTATTACAACTTCAACTGGTATTGAACTGCTGATGCACATCGGTATGGATACTGTTGGTTTAGAAGGAAAAGGCTTTACAGCCCATGTCAAACAAGGTGACAAAGTAAAAGCTGGCGACCTTCTAATTGATTTCGACATCGCAGTCATCAAGGCTGCTGGTCTTGTTGCTGAAACACCTATCATTGTGACAAATCAAACTGATTTTGACACTCAAGTTATCGGAAATCTTCCTCGTACAATCACACAAGGCAAGACCATTCTGACAATTACAAAGAATTAATGTTCTAGGAGGGCGCAAGATAGCTTGCACCTCCTATCATTGCTTATCAACCAAGAAAAACAGGAAAGAGAGAGCGAAATGACAATAGACAAGCGTAAAGTAGTTTATCAAATCTACCCAAAATCTTACAAGGATACAACTGGAAATGGTGTTGGGGATCTACGGGGGATTATCGAAAAACTTCCTTATCTAAAAGAGCTAGGCATTGATATGATTTGGCTCAACCCTTTCTATCCAAGTCCACAACGAGATAACGGCTATGATATATCAGACTATACCGCAGTAAACCCTGATTTTGGTACAATGGAGGACTTTGAAGAGATGGTAGCCGTTGGTCAGAAATTAGGAATTGAATTCATGCTAGACATGGTCCTTAACCACTGCTCGACAGACCACGAATGGTTCCAAAAAGCCTTGGCTGGAGACAAATACTACCAGGATTTCTTTATCTTGAGAGACCAACCCACTGACTGGGTTTCCAAGTTTGGTGGAAGTGCATGGGCTCCTTTCGGAGAAACTGGGAAATACTATCTACACCTTTATGATGTAACGCAAGCTGATCTTAATTGGCGGAATCCATCTGTTCGTGAAGAGCTATTCAAGGTTGTCAATTTCTGGAAAAATAAGGGTGTTAAAGGATTCCGCTTTGATGTAATCAATGTCATCGGAAAGGACGAAGTCTTAGAAGACTGTCCTATTGATGATGGAAAACCAGCCTACACAGACCGCCCCATCACCCACGACTATCTCAAAATGATGAACAATGCAACCTTCGGTAGTGAAGAAGGGTTTATCACAGTCGGTGAAATGTCAGCGACTACCATTGACAACTGTATATTATATACAGCACCTGAGCGTAAAGAGTTGTCCATGGCCTTCAACTTCCACCACCTGAAAGTGGATTACAAAGATGGTCAAAAGTGGACCATTAAGGACTTTGACTTTGAGGAACTCAAACGCCTCTTCCACACTTGGGGAGAAGAGATGTCAGTCGGAAATGGCTGGAACGCACTTTTCTACAACAATCACGATCAACCCCGCGCCCTCAATCGCTTTGTGGATATAGAAAACTTCCGCAATGAAGGAGCGACGATGTTAGCTGCATCCATCCATCTTTCTCGGGGAACTCCTTACATCTATATGGGAGAAGAAATCGGCATGATTGACCCTGATTACAATAGTATGGATGATTATGTTGACGTAGAATCTATCAATGCCTACCAAATGCTTCTGGATCAAGGCAAGAGTCCGGAACAAGCCTTTAAAATTATTCAAGCAAAATCCCGTGATAATTCTCGCACACCTATGCAATGGGATGCTAGCGAAAATGCCGGATTTTCAACAGCTACACCTTGGCTAAAAGCTGGCAAATCCTACCCAACGATAAACGTTGAAAATGAAAAAAATGGCCCGATCTTCACCTTCTACCAAGAGTTGATTCGACTCAGAAAAAAACTTCCTATCATTTCCGAAGGTGATTACCGAGCTGCCTATCATGAAAGTAACAAGGTTTATGCCTTCGAGCGCTTGTTAAATGGCGAACAATTGCTTGTCCTAAATAATTTCTTTCCGGAAGAGGTTGAAATAGAACTGCTAGACAACTACGCACAGGGACATATCCTGATTAGCAATTACCCTGATAGTAAGCTAGGCAAAACAATAACCCTCAAACCTTATCAAGCAACAGCAATTTGGGGATGATAAAAGATTAAGGAGGGGCAATGCTCCTCTCTAGTTTTAGTATGATAGAAATGAAGAAGAGGAAGCCTCATGCTCCAATTTTTTTGAGCAATTTTAAGAACCCCATCTTAAAATTCAAATTAGAACCAATCTTTGAACAGATTCAGAAAGAATTTCAAAATCTAACAGTAGAATTGAAATGGAACCAGCCTATTTTTATCATGAATGGAACCTTTATTATCGGTTTCTCGGTTGCCAAGAACCACATTTCCATTGCTCCTATGGCTATCTTCACAAACGATATCAAGGCAGCAAACTACGAAGCAACCAATAACCTCTTCAAAATAATGTAAAACCAAAAAGTTGATTGGCAACTCCTCCGAAACATGATTTTTTTAATATGTATGATAAGAAGGGCTACACTAAGTTTTGGGGATAGGATTGTTTTCTGCAAAAAAATATAAAACCAACTTTTCTTGAAAGTATTAATCTAATTGCTTACATTCAAAAAGCCAAGCTCGCTTTGAGTTTGGCTTTTGCTATTGCAATTTTACTGATTAAAGGACACATGAACATGATCATAGTGGTTTTCCGTAATACCTCCACGATCTGGCATTAAGTTCCATGTATATGCTGGTCCATAAATACTAGCATAGGGTGAGTAGAATCGTTGTTTCCAAATGATATAACTAATATTTTTCGATGCTACATTAGCCACAGCATATGCAGCGACCTGATCACCCAAAGCCGAACTTTGAGGAACCATAAAGTCAATTGCCAATCCTTTACCATGATCCCCTGTGTCACCCGCACGGTAACCTGAAAATGACGTGATTCCATAGGCATTAGCTACTTCAGCTCGAAATGCTGCAACCTGAGGTTGGAGTCCAACATCATATGAACTAGTAGTACTTGATGAAGTTGTTGAAACCGTAGCAAATGTTGTTGCAGTTGACGCGGCTGGTGTAGGAGTCACAGGGGCTGCCTCTACAGAGTTCACGTCTGCGATCGGTGCTTCCTCTACTGGAGTTTCTGCTGGAACTTCTGTGACTAGTGCTTCCTCTACTGGAGTTTCAACTGAGACTTCTGTAACTGGAACTTCTTCTACCGGGGTTTCTTCCAATGGGGTTTCTACAGGGACTTCTGTGACCGGTGCTTCCTCTACTGGAGTTTCAACTGAGACTTCTGTGTTTGGTGCTTCCTCTACTGGGGTTTCTACAGGGACTTCTGTGACCGGTGCTTCCTCTACTGGAGTTTCAACTGAAACTTCTGTAATTGAAGCTGATGAACTAGGCGCATCCGTTGACTCCAGTGGGATAACTGTATCATTTACTGTAATTTCATTAGCTGCAATATCGACTGTTGCTTGCACAGTATTTTCAGCAGCTTCTTCTTGTACAGGTGCCTGAATTTCAATTTGCGTTACTTGATGATTTTGATCAACCGTAGTAGTCAAAACTGTATCAGGGAAAATCAAATTCACATCTGCAATTTGGTTAACCTGAGCTAAAATATCCAAATCAATATTCATAGCCTCGGCAATCGCACTTAAGGTATCACCATACTTTACGGTATAGGTTAATTTTCCGCCTTTATCTTCGATTTCTTGGCTAATCTCACTTACACTACGGGGAGTCCAATCCAATGCAAAAACATTTGAAGCTGTAATCCCAGTAGCAAATAATGAAAGGGCCAATGATGATGTGTAAAGCACCTTCTTATTGGCTTTCATAACAGGTGTTTTTCTCTTGCGACGCATATATTGTGATTTTGATAACTTCTTACGTTTCATTTTTCATTCCTTTTCCAATTTAATGGTTCTATCTTATATAAATCAAAGCTAAAAAACAAGGTTAAAACCAGTCTTTTAACAAAATGTTTTCACTCTGTAATCTAGAAAAGGATTCTGTCATGAAATTGTCATACGAACTTAAGAAACGAAGAGATTTTGGAAAAGGATAGAACTCAACCTGACTAGGAGTGTTCCCTCACTTCCTAGTATCTAGGTTCGGACTTTCTCTGGTCACATGTAAATTTCAAAGTGATTAGCTGAAACAATTCCTCTAAAGCTGTTTAATTCTCCCAGACTAGTAAAGCTAATCAACCACTGCACAAAATGTTGATCCCAAGTCTGACTAGTAGCCTGTGCTTGAGCCTAAGCTAAAATTATTCATTTCCAGAAGCAGGAGGAATTAGGCCAACACCAACAGGTTTCTTGGTTTCTGTTTCCATCTGGTCTTTCGGACCTGCTACCTCTCCATTAAAGCCCATGGCTTCTCCCAAGCGAACTGCGACATCCGTATCATCAAATTCCCCGTCAAACATATAGGCCCCGGAACCCATAGCATAGACTGGTACCTTTTCACCCGCATGGGCAGTCGTTGTCCAAGCTAACCCTGCTTTTTTATCTAAAATATGGGTAGCTGTAATGGAAACTGGATCATAGCCACCATACTGGACATTTTGTTCTTCACTTGCCTTCTTACTTTCTTCAAAAGCAGTTTTGAGTTCCTGGTATTCCTCTTGCGAGCAAATCAAGCGATTGCTCTCCTGTTGCTCCTTATAGGCTTCAACTGCTGCTTCTGTACCAGTTTCTGCTGGGGCATTAGGATCAAGAACTAGACCGAAGAATGCTGTAATCTGAGATGCAAATTCTTCAAATGAAATATTTGGATTGGTCTCAAGAGCACTTTTTACCTTCTCTTGGAAAGCAACTTGTGAACCTTTTTGATTTGTTAAGAGGTCAAAATAGGTCTCATACCCAGTTGAACCATTTCCTATGGTGAAACCACCTGTAGAATGGTCTGCAGTTACCACAATCAAGGTATCGTCTGGATGTTCATCGTAAAAATCCACTGCAGACTGGATTGCTTCTTGAAACTGAATGACCTCTTCCATTGTGGTCACTCCGTCATTGGCATGCTCAGCCCAGTCTATTTTCCCTGATTCTGCCATCATAAAGAAACCTTCTGGATTATTTGACAGTACTTCAATACCTTTGTCCACTACATCTTTCAAGGTCTGGCTATCACTGTTTTGGTCAATAGCATATGTCATGGCAGCATCATCCTGCAAGTCCTCAGCTACCATATACACTTTCTTTGAATCTGCTGTAATTTGCTCAGCTTCTTGTTTGGTATCTGCGATAGTATAGCCACGTTCTTCTAAAATGGTATATAGATCTTTTTGATCTTTTTCCTTCCCTGTTCGATGCTTGAGGGAACCACCACCAAAAAAATCAAAGTCTGTCTCTGCCATTTGTAAGCCAATATCATAATATGAATTACGTGATTCTACATTAGCATAAAATGCAGCAGGTGTTGCATGGTTTAAAGTCACGGAGGAAATGATACCAACAGCTTTACCTGCTCGTTTAGCTTTTTCTGCCACTGAATCTGCAGATTGACTAAAGTCTCCAGAAAGCCCCACCGTATCCGTTTGAGTTTTTATTCCTGTCCCAAATGCAGTCGCTGTAGAGGCTGAGTCTGGAATAAAAGAGTGGCAGTCGAATTGAGTCTTCATACCAACAACTGGCATCTCTGTAAAATTCATCCTGTCTGGGTAAATTTCTCCCTTATTGGTCTGGGTATAGCCTAGATAATTCTCTGCAGCTGTTACCGGAGTAACCCCCATCCCATCTCCGATGAAAAGAAAAACATACTTGGCCTGATTTTCATTTACCTTGGAATAATCCTCCGTTTTAGCCCTACTAGTATCATAAAGAGCTACTGTTTTTCCATTCGCTGTCTGCTCAGCTAAAGCTGCATCATTAACAGCTTCAGTATCTAATTTAACACTTGCTTGGTTACTGCAAGCTGCTAAAAGAAGCACTGAAGTAGCAAACAAGATCGTTGCACATTGAAGATAGGTAGATTTCTTTTTCATTTAAAACTCCTTGGTATTATTCAGACTTAAGTCCAAAATTAGTCTAACCCATTTTCATCAAATTCCAATGAAAATTACGTAAAATATCTAAGTATAGATTGTAATTTCTTTGTAAATTCTTATCAATGGTCGTTTACAAATTATTCACTAAAGAAGTAAGAATCCTACAATTCACAAAAACGCATAAAATCATGTTGCCTGCAACATCGATTTTATGCGTTTGATAATATGATTACTACACAAGATTTCTGTGTATTTGTATATTTCTAGATTTCCCTCTCCATTTTCTGAAAAAGTAATACCAGCTAAGGGCTTATCAGAAACTATTTATGAGGCTCCCTGTTTACTGGCCTGACCCAAAATAACACATTCGAATTCGTTACTACACCTCTTCAGGGTAAGCCAAACCCCATTCTTTACGGAGTTGGGTCATAATGTCCATGACATCTTGGGTGTAGGCTAGGTGCATGGTATTTTCGATGCCTGCGACAGCTTTTTCCATATCCGCCACTTCATAAGAAAGAGCCTTGGCTGTCTCGCCCGCTTCGATTACCTCTTGACTACCGTCTTCAGTATAGGTAATGACTGCTTTCTGACCACGAGGATACTCGTAGAGTTCGATATAGCCCTTGTCGTAGGCAATCGTTCCACGTTTTGGCTGTTTGGCATGGAGGGTCAGGGCGATGGTCGCCATCTCTCCTGCATCATTGCTGAGCAAAATCCCTACCTGCTCGTCCACACCTGTCGGAGCCAATTTGACCTGTGATAGGACTTGATTTGGCTTTTCCGTCATAAACCAACGGACAAATGACAGTGCGTAGACACCAATATCCAAGAGGGCGCCTCCTGCCAAGTTTTTATTGAAAAAGCGGTTGGTCATGTCGTATTCCTTGTAGCTGCCAAAGTTCATCTGAATCATCTTCAAATCTCCAAGCTTGCCACTGGCAACAACTTCGCTCAACTGACGATAGATTGGCATGTGGAAAATAGTCATGGCTTCTGCCAGGATAACCTGATTTTCTTCTGCCAGTTGAATGGCTTCTGCTAATTCTTCTGAATTAAGCGTAATAGATTTTTCACAGAGGACATGCTTCCCAGCCTTCAAGGCCTTTCTCAAATAATTGATATGGGTATTGTGAGGCGTAGAAATATAGATAATGTCTACTTCAGGATCCTCAAACACATCATCGATTTCCTGATAAACTTTCTCGATGCCATATTTTTGCGCAAATTCCACACCCTTGCCATAGGTACGGTTAGCCACCGAATAAAGATTTCCTCCCATAGCCTGCAAGGCCTGAACCAATTCGTTGGCAATGACACCTGTTCCCAGAGTCGCCCATTTATACTGCATTTTTTCAGTCATTACACATTCTCTCTTTCTTTTCCCATTATAGTAAATTCTACCTTTTTCTGCACACTCTAACTAGCATTTGTGTTACAATAAGAACATGAATACCATTGTACTAAAGGCATCTGTCCAGCAAAAACAGGCCATGATGGCTCACTATGACCGCTATCGGCAGGCCAGTAAAAATCCCTACATAGAAGCATTTTTCAAACTGACCGGTGCTAGCCTGTCCATCTACACTTCTGGAAAAATCGTTTTTCAGGGGGAAATGGCGGAGCAGGAAGCAAGGCTCTGGGGCTATGAGCCAGAAAGCTCTGAACAGACAACCAATCCTGGTCAAAACCTGCCCATGATTGGTACAGATGAGGTTGGAAACGGGTCTTATTTTGGAGGTTTGGCAGTCGTTGCTAGTTTTGTCCGCCCAGAAGACCATGCTTTTCTCAAGTCGCTAGGTGTGGATGATTCTAAGAAAATGACAGACCAAAAAATCTGCCAAATCGCTCCTCTCTTAAAAGAGAAAATCCCCCACCAAGCTCTGCTATTGTCACCGAAAAAATACAACGAAGTCATTGAGCAAGGCTATAATGCAGTATCTATCAAGGTTGCCCTGCACAATCAAGCGATTTTCCTACTCTTGCAAAAGGGAATAAAGCCTGAGAAGATTGTCATTGACGCTTTTACATCCAGTCAAAATTATCAAAAGTACTTGAAGAAGGAAGCCAATCAATTTCCCAACCCCGTCACACTAGAAGAAAAGGCTGAGGGTAAGTATCTGGCTGTGGCAGTATCTTCTATCATTGCAAGAAGTATGTTTTTAGAAAATCTTGCCCAGCTTGGTCAACTAGTTGGAATGCAACTACCGTCTGGAGCGGGCAGTAAATCCGACCAAGTCGCAGCAAGCATCTTAAAACAATATGGCACGGCTGGTCTCAATGAGACTGCCAAACTTCACTTTGCTAATACGCAAAAAGCACAAAAATTATTGAAATAAGGAAAATACATTCATGGGAATTAAAAAAGGTACCAATCGTTCCCCATTCATGAAATTCATTGCCGAATGGGGATTCTTTATCTTATTTATCGTAGCTGTGTTCGCCAGTCGATACTATATCTGGAATCCAGTTTCAGTTCACGGGCATTCCATGGACCCGACGCTTAAACACCAAGAAAAATTGATTATGTTGAAAACAACATCAATCGATCGTTTCGATATTGTTGTTGCGAGCGAGACAGACAGTAATGGTGACGAAAAATTAATTGTCAAACGTGTTATCGGCATGCCAGGTGACACCATCCGCTACGAAAACGATGTCCTCTATGTGAACGACCAAAAAGTGGACGAGCCTTACTTAGATGAATATCTAGACGCATTCCAGAAAGATAAACTTCAAGAAGTCTATTCTTACAATACTCAATTCCAGGCCGTTGCTCAATCTGCTGAGGCCTTTACACAGGATGCCAATGGTTACGTAGATTTCACTATAACGGTCCCAGAAGGTCAGTACTTCTTGATGGGGGATGATCGCCTTGTCTCACTAGATAGTCGTAGTGTAGGAACATTTTCCCGTGAAAACATCAAAGGGGAAGTCGTCTTTCGGATGTGGCCATTCAACCGAATCGGGACTGTTGATTAATACAAACAAGTTTGGAGCAATCCGTTCCAAACTTCTTTTTCATTATTATTGGAACTAAACTCTATGAACGAAGTGTATGTTACCGGTACTATTGACCGGATTATTTTTGAAAATCCTAGTAATTTTTATAAAATCCTTCTCCTTGAAATCGAGGAAACTGACGCAGGATATGACGACTACGAAATAATTGTGACCGGAACGATTGCCGATGTCATTGAAGGAGAAGACTATCGTTTCTATGGCAATCTGGTTACCCATCCCAAGTATGGTCAGCAGCTGCAAATTTCGCGTTACGAACGCAGCAAGCCCACTTCCGCCGGAGTTGTCAAATATTTCTCCAGTGATCATTTCAAGGGAATTGGACGCAAAACGGCTGAAAAAATCGTTGAGCTCTATGGCGAAGATACCATTGATAAGATTTTAGCTGAACCTGAAAAACTGACCCAAATCACAGGCCTATCCAGCAAGAACAGGCAGGCATTTGTCGAAAAACTCCGGCTCAATTATGGAACCGAAATGATCTTGGCAAAACTAGCCGAGTATGGCATTCCCAATAAATTGGCCTTTCAAATCCAAGACAAGTATAAGGAAAAAACACTCCAAATGATTGAAGAAAATCCCTATCAACTGGTTGAAGACGTCCAAGGGATCGGTTTCACCATTGCCGATAGGATTGCGGAAAACCTGGGAATTGCCAGCGATTCCCCCCAACGCTTTCGGGCTGGTATGCTCTTTAGTCTCATTCATCGCTCCATGGAAACAGGCGATACCTATGTGGAGGCCAGAGACTTACTGGAAGCAACCCTTGAACTGCTGGAAAAATCCCGCCATACAGAGCTCGACCCCGCTGCTGTTGCCAAAGAATTGACGGGACTGATTGCAGACGACAAGGTACAGCAAGAAGGCACAAAGATTTTTGACAACAGCCTCTACTTTGCCGAACATGGTATCCATAAAAACCTGACCCGCCTGATGGGGAAAAATGGTTTCAAACCCTTCCCACGCGCAGACGTTGAGGCTGCTATAGCAGAGCTAGAAACTATGTCTTCCCTTACCTACGATGACATTCAAAAAGAAGCCATCGTCCAAGCCATTACCAATCCGCTTTTCATTCTGACAGGCGGACCAGGGACTGGAAAAACAACGGTTATTAACGGTATTATCGCGGTCTACGCCATCTTGCATAAGATTGACCTAACTGGCAACCGAGAAGAATGCCCTGTCCTCCTAGCCGCTCCAACTGGACGAGCAGCCAGACGGATGAATGAATTGACAGGTCTGCCTTCCGCCACCATCCACCGCCACCTCGGTCTGGTAGAAGGACAAGAAGAATCCTACCGTGATGATTATTTGGATGCCGACTTTATCATCGTGGATGAGTTTTCTATGGTAGATACTTGGTTGGCAAACCAGCTCTTCCAGAACATTTCCTCCCAAACCCAAGTTCTGATTGTCGGCGATGCGGAGCAATTACCTTCTGTCAGTCCCGGCCAAGTCCTAGCTGACCTCTTAAAAATTGACAAGCTACCCAGCATCACTCTGGAACGCATCTACCGCCAATCCGATGATTCAACTATTGTTACCCTAGCCAGCCAGATTCGCCAAGGGGCCCTGCCGAGCGATTTCCGTGAGAAAAAGGCTGACCGCTCCTATTTTGAAGCTCAAAACGAACAAATTCCAGCTCTGATTGAACGCATTGTCGGCGCAGCCATCAAGTCAGGCATCCCTGCAAACGAAGTCCAAATCCTCGCTCCCATGTACCGTGGGGCCGCAGGCATTGACCAACTCAACACCATGACCCAGGCCCTGCTCAATCCTCTAAAAGACGGAGAACTCGAGTTCCTCCACAATGAGCAGGCCTTCCGCCAAGGCGACCGGGTCATCCATCTGGTCAACGATGCCGAGGCCAATGTCTTCAATGGTGATTTGGGCTACATTACCGACCTTCTACCTGCCAAGTACACAGACTCCAAGCAGGATGAGATTACCATCAACTTCGATGGTAGCGAGGTCACCTATCCCCGCAATGAGTGGTACAAGATTACCCTGGCCTATGCCATGTCCATCCACAAATCCCAAGGTAGTGAGTTTCAGGTCGTTATCCTTCCCATCACCCGCACCAGCCACCGCATGCTCCAGCGCAACCTGATCTACACCGCTATCACCCGTTCCAAGAGCAAGCTCATTCTTCTAGGCGAAATCTCCGCCTTTGACTACGCCGTCAAAAATGCTGGCACCCTTCGCAAAACCTATCTGGTCCCACGTTTCCAAGGAGAAATGGCAAAGCACGACAGCAAGGAAAGCTTGACTGAAAACAACGAAAGCAAAACAGCCACAGCCAAGCAAAGCCAGCCACCTGCTCAATCGGATAAGCCAAAACAAACAGAGCCAGTAACAGAATTCAGCCAGCAACTGTCCCTTCTTGACCAAGACCAGCCAGAAAAAGCAAGTGCCCAACCTAGAGAATATATTCTAACGGTGGACAACCTGCTAACCATTGACCCCATGATTGGCATAGATCAGGCAGATATTGAAGAGTTTTTTAAAGTATAAAAACCAGCAAGTCAGTAGATTTGCTGGTTTTACTCTAATATGTTCTTTCAGTTTGCGGTTAGAACTCGTTCCAACTATCTGGGAGACCTTTTGAAGGGAGAGAAATTGATAACAAACTCTTCTGTAATTGAGTCCTTTCTCACTCCCACAGAACTCAAGCCTGAAAGTTTGTGACTGTCACTCCTAACAACCGGATACCTTTTTCAACTTGTCCAATCTCTTCAATCAACTGACGAACCTCTTTTTCAATGATATCTAACTGGTCGGTGTATTCATCAAGACTATGGCGTTTAGTCAGTGTAGAAAAATCACCATAACGCACCTTTAACACAATTGTTCGGCCCTTTTTTTCATTACGCTCCAAGCTACCAGCAACCCGTTGACAAAGACTGGTTAACTCTTTCAGTACGTCCTCATCCCGATAAAGTAATTTCCGATAGGTTTTTTCCTTACCAATAGACTTGCGCACTCGATCCGCCTTAACAGGTGAATTGGAAATTCCTCTCGCCTTACGATAGAGGTCAAACCCGAAACGACCGAATGTATCAATCAAAACCATCTCTGATACATCTAACAGATCCTGCCCTGTGTAGACCCCCATATCATGTAGTCGTTTTACAGTTTTCTTGCCAACACCATGAAATTTTTCAATCGGCAAGGATGCCAATATCCCCACAGCCTCTTCTGGTAAAATCAAGGTTAATCCATGTGGTTTTTCCATATCCGAAGCAATCTTTGCCAAAAATTTGTTATAGGAAACACCAGCTGAAGCTGTCAGATGCAACTCATTCCATATGTCGTATTGGATGAGTTTGGCGATTTTAACTGCCGAGCTAAGGCCTAACTTGTTTTCCGTCACATCTAGATAGGCCTCATCAATTGACATCGGCTCCACCAAATCAGTATAGCGATGAAAGATTTCTCGAACCTGTCGCCCAACATCTTGGTATTTTTCATAATGACCAGAGATAAAAATAGCCTGCGGACAACGTTCAAAGGCTTCTTTTGAGGACATAGCCGAGTGAATCCCAAAGGCACGCGCCTCATAATTACAGGTCGACACAACGCCTCTACCACCAGATAGTCTTGGATCAGCTCCAATAACAACAGGCTTTCCTTTCAACTCAGGATTGTCCCTTACCTCAATAGCAGCAAAAAAAGCATCCATGTCTACATGAATAATTTTTCTAGATAAATCATTGATTAAGGGAAATACTAACATGGTTACTCCTTTACAATTTAGATTATACCGCAATCAGCTGCTAATGAAAAGAAAGCTACTCTGAACAGATTATCCAAATGACTCCATTTAAACGTCTTGCACGTACCTATTTCTACATGAAAAAGATTGAAAAAATTTTCACAAACTTTCACAATGCTGAACCTTGAAGTAAGTGCTTTCAAGTGCTATAATAATACCATAACGGTATTAACCGAAATGTTCAAAAGGAGAACCCTCATGTCAACAAAAGTAAAAACAAAAAATGTTGCTGAAGACATTTTCGCCCAAGCCTGGGAAGGCTTCAAAGGTACAGATTGGCAAGAAAAAGCAAGTGTAACTCGCTTCGTTCAAGCCAACTACACTCCATATGATGGAGATGAAAGCTTCCTTGCAGGCCCAACTGAGCGTACACTTCATATCAAGAAAATTATTGACGAAACAAAAGCTGTATACGAGGAAACTCGTTTCCCAATGGATATCGACCGTGCGACTTCTATCGCTGATATTCCAGCAGGTTTCATCGATAAAGAAAACGAACTCATCTTTGGTCTCCAAAATGATGAGCTCTTCAAACTTAATTTCATGCCACGTGGTGGTATTCGTATGGCTGAAACAACTTTGATCGAAAACGGCTATACACCAGACCCACTCCTTCATGAAATCTATACAAAACACGCTACAACTGTAAACGATGGTATCTTCCGTGCTTACACAGCTGACATTCGCCGTGCTCGCCACTCACACCACGTTTCAGGTCTTCCAGATGCTTATTCACGTGGTCGTATCATCGGTATGTACGCTCGTTTGGCACTTTACGGTGCAGACTACTTGATGGAAGAAAAAGTAGCTGACTGGAATGCGATTACTGAAATCGATGAAGAGTCAATCCGCCTTCGTGAAGAAATCAACCTTCAGTACCAAGCTTTGCAACAAGTTGTGCGTTTAGGTGACTTATACGGTGTTGACGTTCGCAAACCTGCAATGAACACGAAAGAAGCTATCCAATGGACAAACATTGCTTTCATGGCTGTATGTCGTGTTATCAATGGTGCTGCTACTTCACTTGGTCGTGTGCCAATCGTACTTGACATCTACGCTGAACGTGACTTGGCTCGTGGTACATTTACTGAGGCTGAAATCCAAGAATTTGTTGATGACTTCGTATTGAAACTTCGTACAGTGAAATTTGCTCGTACAAAAGCCTTCGACGAAATCTACTCTGGTGACCCAACATTCTTGACAACATCTATGGCAGGTATGGGTAACGATGGTCGTCACCGTGTTACTAAGATGGACTACCGTTTCTTGAATACTCTTGACAACATCGGTAACTCTCCAGAGCCAAACTTGACAGTTCTTTGGTCAGACAAACTTCCATATTCATTCCGTCGTTACTGTATGGCAATGAGCCACAAACACTCTTCTATCCAATATGAAGGTGTAACAACAATGGCGAAAGATGGTTATGGTGAAATGTCTTGTATCTCTTGCTGTGTATCTCCACTTGATCCAGAAAGCGAAGACCAACGCCACAACATCCAATACTTTGGTGCTCGTGTAAACGTCCTTAAAGCCCTTCTTTCAAGCTGGAACAACGGTTACGATGACGTTCACAAAGATTACAAAGTATTCGACGGTGTTGAACCAAACACATCTGAAGTATTTGACTACGACCAAGTGATTAAGAACTTTGAAATCGCCCTTGACTGGTTGACTGATACATATGTTGATGCCATGAATATCATCCACTACATGACAGATAAATACAACTACGAAGCAGTTCAAATGGCATTCTTGCCAACTCACCTTCGTGCGAACATGGGCTTCGGTATCTGTGGTTTCGCAAACACTGTTGACTCATTGTCAGCAATCAAATATGCACAAGTTAAACCAATCCGTGATGAAGATGGATTTATCTACGACTACGAAGTAACAGGCGACTTCCCACGTTACGGTGAAGACGATGACCGCGTAGATGATATTGCGAAATGGCTCATGGAAGCATTCTTCACTCGTTTGAACAAACATAAATTGTACAAGAATGCTGAAGCTACTGTGTCTATCTTGACAATCACTTCAAACGTTGCTTACTCTAAACAAACTGGTAACTCTCCAGTTCACCGTGGTGTATTCCTCAATGAAGATGGTTCTGTGAACACTTCTAAGGTAGAATTCTTCCCACCAGGTGCTAACCCAACTTCTAAAGCTCGTGGTGGTTGGTTGCAAAACTTGAACACCCTTTCTAAACTCAACTTCAAACATGCCAACGACGGTATCTCATTGACTACTCAAGTTTCTCCAAAAGCGCTTGGTAAAACATTCGATGAGCAAGTAAACAACTTGGTAACAATCCTTGATGGTTACTTTGAACAAGGTGGTCAACACGTTAACTTGAACGTTATGGACTTGAACGACGTTTATGAAAAAATCATGGCTGGTGAAGATGTTATCGTTCGTATCTCTGGATACTGCGTAAACACTAAATACCTCACTAAAGAGCAAAAAACTGAATTGACTCAACGTGTCTTCCACGAAGTTCTTTCAATGGACGACCACGCTGCTGAAGTTTCAGGTCAAGCTTAATCAAGCAAACACAAAAGGACTTTGCAATGCAGGTCCTTTTTACTATGTCGAAAAATCTTCTGAGTGCTGTGGAAGGATAGTAAATCTTCGGAAGGATGCACCGCAGATTTTCGGAAGGATACAGAACCAGTTCATAAAAAAATCCCTTTCGAAATTGGATTCGAAAAGGGATGATTATTTATCCTAGTTATTATAGATATAGGTAATTTCTCCGATGGTATCCGTCGGATTAAACCATCCGCGGAAATTATCCACCCACTGTTGACCACGGTAGTTGGCCTCCAAGACTTGGATTTGTCCTAATTCATTAACAGCGGTGACGTAGGCAACGTGCCCAAGATTACCGTCATTCCAAGAGATAATGGCTCCAACTTCAGGTATTGTTCCTGTACGGAGACCATCACGCGCCGAATTGGCTCCCCAAGAAGCCGCATCGCCCCACCAGTCACCTGCCCAAGGGGCAACTTTCTGTACTCCCCATGTACATTGACCAACAGGGTAGTTAATACCTGGCTCATACTCATAGCCTGGTATATAATAGCTACTTCCGCTTGTATCAGCTGATTGAGTCCATAGGGTCTGTCTTAACGTCAAAATCTGTCCTGGATGGATTGATTCTCCAATTGACAGTTGATTTTGAGCTAAAAATTCATTGAGATCCAACGAAAAAGTGTCCACTATTCCATAGAAGGAATCACCTTCTTGAACAACATACTCTGAAGATTTGCTTGTACTCACTTGGCTTGTTGATGAAGTCATTTCTTGAAATATTCCTGGAACTTCTAAGGTTTGACCAGGCAAAATCAATCCATTAATATCCATAGTGTTTGCCTCTGCTAGCTGATATGGATCAATCCCATATTGCTCCGCAATAGAGAACATGGAATCCCCTTCCACTACTACATGACTAGCAGCCTCTACACTCGATGCAACTGTTAGCGCAACAAGGACTCCTCCTAAAGACAAAATAGATTTGTAGCAAAACTTTTTCATATGACACATCCTCGTCATTGCTTATATTTTACCAATAATTGCAAAAAGAAAGATGTCAAGATCGTTACAAATCAGTGACTTTTAGTATTTTTTTAGTATTCAAATAGTTTGATATTGCTGAAAATGTTTTTGAATTTCGTATGGTTACCTGCTTGTAAAAAGGTGACTTAGCCAACTGCTTGTGGTAGGCCGTTTGTAAATAGCTATCTTCGGAGTATTTGCCCCAATAGATTGCATAAGCAGAAATAAACACAATTTCGTCGCCTAACATTAAGGATTGAATATAGTCAATCATAGTCTGCTTTTCCAAACCTTCGGTGAAAAAGAGAACATCCTTTCTCGCCAATTCTTCTTGCCACCAAGCTGGAAGTTGATCGATTTCTGCTTGATAATCTTGGGCATCTAACAGAGCATATTGCTCCACAAAGGGGTATCTTTCTGTGAAAAAAGTTTGAAAATCGGCAACAATCTCCCTCCTATCCTTTGTAGAATCGAAGAAAAGATTGCCACTATTAATGTAGGTCTCAACATTGTCATAACCTAAATCAGCCACTGCTTGACGCAAATCCGCCATCACAATTTTATTACGACCACCAACATTGATTCCTCTCAGTAGAAGAACATATCTCATTTCACTTCACCCTCTAAAACCTGCCGAATTAGAGCCATCACTTGGTTTCGATCCAATTTCCACTGGGCACGCTCATCCTTTTCAAAGGTACGATTCGAGAGAAAAATAGCCGCTTTTTGCAAAGGTCGATTGTACATGATAAAGGTTCCCGTATAGCCTGTATGCGACAGCCAATCCCCCTTTTTATCCCAGGCCAGCGACCGCTTGCGCTTGACATCAAAACCATAGTCCTGGGTCAAATCTGCCGCAAAATCCTCTGTCAGGTAATGTTCCAAAAAGATTTCCAAATCCTTAACCGTCGAAAAAAGACCTGCACTTCCCGCGTGGACACCCAATACACGCGCCTTGGGATCATGCACCACACCAGACGGCACACCACGCACTGTCGGCACTGCCTGACTCACCGGGCCAAAGGAGGTTTGGGACATGCCAAAGGGCTCTAGAACGTCTCGTCTGATAAGCTGGTCCAGACTGTCTCCACTTAATTCCTCCAACAAAAAGCCCAATAGAAGAAAATTGAGGTCTGTATAGAGAAAATCCTTATTATCTGTGACCCTAATGTTCAATATCGCTTCTTTAAGTTGCTCTGCATTTAAATTATCCCGATTGGGAATAAAAGGATCAATACCACTGGTATGAGTGAGCAATTGACGGATGGTTACTTGGCTATTTTGAAAAGCTGGATAGTAAGACTGTAAGGTCCTATCCAACTCCAGAGCTCCGCTATTGACCAAAAAAATCACGAGCGTCCCTACACCCACTACTTTGGAAACGGAGGCTAAATCATAGGTCAAGCCTGGCTGAACTGGCACCTGACCGTCTTGTGTGCCCAGATAGTACTCCTGCCACTGACCCTTAGAAAAAAGAGCCAGACTGACACCAGGATAGACCCCTTGTTCAATCTGCTCTGAAATCTTGTCTATGATAACTTGTCTCATTTTTCGAACCACAATTCAATGCCACTTGGGTCCACAGTTTGAATGAATGTCTCTTTTTTGTCCTTAAAGAACGGACCCTCTAACTGGCTTTCCAAGTTTGCCCAATCAAAATCTTTCTCAACTGGGAAACGTAAACTATCTAAATCCCATACTTGTTCTGCGGGGGCTAATAACTCTTCGCCTTCTGCACCAATGAAGCGCAAAAAAGTTTGATTTGGCAAGATAGTTTCATAAAAATCTTGGCTGACGCTTGGCTGCGGAGTATTTATCCAAACTGACTCAACTGTAAAAGCCGTCAAGCCAGAAAAATCACCCTGTCCTTTAAATGGAACTGGTGGAAGAATCGTTTTTAACTCCTCAGCAGATGCTTCCGCATGCAACAGAAATGTATCACCCTCAGGCGAAACAGCTTCAAATCCAAATCCGTTTTTTCCTTGGTAAAGCTTGCTATACTGTGTACCCGCTGCTAATAGGGCTTCTATCTCTTCAGCCTTGTCTACTTTTATGATGATCTTATTTAACTTTTTTGTCCCATTTACCGCACGGGTTCTCATGCTTGGTGACTCAACAAGTACAAGCTTTGTCTCCACACCAGCATGTCCACTAAACTCTGCAAATGCCCCCTCTTCAAGGATGGTTTTCATCCCTAAGTCTCTCTCTAAAAATTCTTGATTTAATTTTCTATTATTGATCCGTACAACCGGAACAATTGCTGCTTTTGTATTTAACACTCTATCTCGTTTCTCCTCCTACTGTATCTTATTATTTTATAGAATTTTATCCATTTTTACAACTGATTTAATGTCGATTTTTACACTTTCTCGGTAAATTTATTTGCTTAAATTCCCTTCCCCTTAGACAAAGCAAGGAGCATCGGATATAATGTCTATTATAGACTATTATCAAAAAAAAGAGGAGAATTTATGCGCTTTAACCAATATTCTTTTATCAAAAAAGAGGATTCCATCTACCTCCAAGAACTTGCCAGTCTCGGTTTCCACCTAAATCCAAATGCCAGTAACAAGGAAAATTTAGAAACATTTGTGAGAAAATGCCATTTTCTGACTAGCAATACTGACCTCCCATTGTCCAATATGATTGCGGACTGGGAAACAGATTTACTAACTTTTTTCCGCTCTGAGCGCGAGGTTACAGACCAAATTTTCTATCATGTAGCTTTCCAATTGCTTGGATTTGTTCCAAATTTTGATTACACAGATATTGACGACTTTGTAAAGAAAACCAATTTCCCAATTGTATACAGCGATATTATCGAAAATATCTACCATCTGCTCAATACTCGTACCAAGTCTGGTAATACCTTGATAGATCAACTTGTCAGCGATGATCTGATTCCTGAAGATAACCAGTACCACTTCTTCAATGGCAAATCCCTAGCAACTTTTTCGACCAAACAGCTCATCCGTGAGGTGGTCTATGTTGAAGCTCCTGTAGATACAGCTGACAGTGGGCAAACGGATTTGGTCAAGGTGTCCATTCTCCGTCCACGCTTTAATGGACAAATTCCTGCGGTCATTACCAACAGTCCTTATCATCAAGGTGTCAACGAGATAGCTAGCGACAAAGCCCTGCATAAGATGGAGGGCGAGTTAACTGAGAAACCAGCTGGCACTATTTCGGTCGTATCAAGCACAATCAACAAACTGAAATTGGACAATCGGGATTTCCCAAGCAGCCCCGCAACTGAAAAATTAGGCCATATTGGCTCTTATTCCCTAAACGAATACTTCCTTAGTCGTGGATTTGCCAGCATTCATGTTTCGGGTGTCGGTACGCTAGGATCTACGGGCTATATGACCTCTGGAGACTACCAACAGGTAGAAGGGTATAAGGCAGTTATCGACTGGCTAAACGGCCGTAATAAGGCCTATACAGACCATACACGTTCACTTCAAGTCACAGCTGATTGGGCAAATGGCAAGGTAGCTACAACTGGTCTCTCTTACTTGGGTACAATGTCTAACGCCCTAGCAACAACTGGTGTAGAGGGTTTGGAAGTCGTCATCGCAGAAGCAGGAATTTCCTCTTGGTATGACTACTACCGGGAAAACGGGCTCGTTACCAGTCCAGGAGGCTATCCTGGAGAAGATTTAGATAGCTTAACTGCTTTAACCTATTCT
Source organism: Streptococcus sp. VTCC 12905 (assembly GCF_049893385.1). Taxonomy (NCBI): domain Bacteria; kingdom Bacillati; phylum Bacillota; class Bacilli; order Lactobacillales; family Streptococcaceae; genus Streptococcus; species Streptococcus sp. VTCC 12905. The sequence continues at coordinate 52,699 of NZ_JBMVJC010000010.1, forward strand.
AAGAGCCTACAAGCAGGTGACTTCCTTCGTAACAAAGAAGCCTACGAAAGAGGACTGGCAGCTGAGCGCGTCGGACTTGAGCGTTCAAATGGCGATTACAACCAATACTGGCACGATCGTAACTATCTTCTCCACGCGGACAAGGTTAACTGTGAAGTTGTCTTTACCCATGGATCACAAGATTGGAATGTGAAACCAATTCATGTGTGGAACATGTTCCATGCTTTACCTAGCCATATCAAGAAACATCTCTTCTTCCATAACGGCGCCCATGTCTATATGAATAATTGGCAGTCAATCGATTTCCGTGAATCCATGAATGCTCTACTTAGCCAAAAATTACTCGGATATGACAATGACTACCAACTTCCTACTGTCATTTGGCAAGATAACAGCGCAGCTCAAACATGGACTGACTTAGAAACGTTTGGAGGACAGACAGAATCTCAATTCCCATTGGGACAAGATCAAGCGCAAATCCAAAATCATTACGACGAAGAAACCTTTGAAAAGTATTGCAAATCTTATCCTACATTTCACCAAGATCTCATTGGAGACAAAGCCAACCAAGTAACCATCGACTTCGAATTGGATCAAGATATCCATCTAAATGGGAGAGCCATCCTTCAACTACAGGTCAAATCAAGTGTCAGCAAAGGATTGCTTTCAGCCCAACTCTTGGATTTTGGCCCTGCCAAACGACTCAGCCCAATTCCAGGAATGGTGTCTCGAAACAGCTTGGATAACGGTCGGTATTACGCCCAAGAAAACCTAACTGAGCTTCCATTTACAGAAACGCCTTATCGCCTGATTACCAAAGGATTCATCAATCTTCAAAATCGTACCGATTTATTGACTGTAGAAGCCGTTACACCAAATCATTGGATGACGCTTCGATGGGAACTGCAACCAACTATTTATAAACTTAAAAAAGGTGATAAACTCCGCTTAGTCCTTTATACGACTGATTTTGAGTGCACTGTAAGAGATAATTCCGAATGGCAAATCAGCCTTGATTTAAGCCAATCTCAATTAATCTTACCGCATTAATAAAATATTTCTATTCCGTTTTATTTAAAATGGAATACCCAAAACAAAACGCATAAAATCATATTCATTATGATTCTATGCGTTTTTTCAATGTAAATTGCTTCTACCAATTCAAATAGACGAGTCAAAACGAGTCGCACTACTATACAACTCGAATGAATGTTCTACTTTTCTAATGGATGAATAATAACACCTTGCACAACACGGTTTACTGTCCCAGTTGGTGACGGTGTATCTGGTAAATTTTTGCAGTTAATTGCAGTTAAGATAGACACTGTCTGAGGAAAAAGAATGTAAGGGAACATTAAGAAAACATCCGGTAAGAATAGTCCCCCTTCAGAGAGGATAAAGTTCGGTGCCTCAGTTCCCCCCAATTGATCAGCTGAAAGTGCAACAACACTTTTGGCAATACCATCCTCATTAAGTAAAGTCAACATCATACTGGCGAGTATAAGCATCATTTGATGCGAAAAGAATAACCAGTGTCTTATCATTAATAAATGACTTTGGACCATGACGAAATCCGAGTGGAGATTCATACAGTGTAGCAATCTTACCAGCAGTGAGCTCAAGGATTTTCAATTGAGCTTCGTGAGCTAAGCCATAGAAACCACCAGCGCCCAGATAAATTACACGCTCAAAATCTAGATTGACTAGATCTTGTACATAGTCCTCCCGATCAAGGACATCTTGACCTAAGCGAACAATCGTTTCAACCCAATGAGCCTTTTCTTCTTGGCTAGCTGGTGAAAATACTAGAAGGGCTGTCAAAGACATGCAACTAAAGCTTCCAGTCATTGCAAAACCTTTATCGTTTGAACCTGCTGGTTGCAAGAGCAAGAGGTTATCGGTATCCCCCTCAGCCGCAACAGCTAGTTTTCCTTCTGGTGCACACGTGATTGTCACTTGGTAAAGTTCATCCACTAATTGTTTGGCAATCTCAACTACAGCTAAACTCTCAGGTGAATTTCCTGAACGGGCAAACGAAACTAAAATAGTTGGAATATCCGCTTGAAGATAATCATAGGTGCGTCCAACTAGTTCAACAGAACCAACTGTAGAAAAACGAATGTATTTCAAGTCATTGACTTGGTTTAGATAATTTGCAATGCTCTGACCAACAAAGTCTGATATCCCTGCTCCGGTAAAAATTACTTGGATTAAATCATGTTTTTCTTTTATCCCCGATAGAAAACTTTCTATCGCTTCTAGCTGAGACACATATAGTTGATATGCCTCTTGCCATAAACCAGGTTGTTGGGAAATTTCCTTTGCAGTAATACTTGCGCCCAATTTTTCAAGTTCTTCTTTTGCTAAACGAAACATAACTTCTCCTTGCCTCTGGTTATAATCAGTTTTTGTTTTATTTATAACCTGTTCGCTCAGCAATGTCAATTTAAAATAGGTTAATATATCAAATTTACAGTTACATGGAATTTTGCACTAATTTCTAGAGTAAATGATTATAACTAGCTACTTTGAAAAATTTTGATTGTATATATGTTTGATTGATAAATCTGATTAACCCATTCTTCATTTTGAGTTATTATTTAATCATGATATAATATTAATCATACAAGAAATCTCCTCTACAATTGATTACTTCTGAAAAAGTGGTCAAAATAGGTTGAATTTTCAAAATAAAAGGGTCTAAACCCTTTATACGAAAGGAAGCTTAATAATCTTATGATGAATATGCAAAATATGATGCGCCAAGCTCAAAAACTTCAAAAGCAAATGGAGAAGAGTCAAGCTGAACTAGCTGCTACTCAATTTACAGGTAGTTCTGTACAGGACTTAGTTACTGCAACCTTTACTGGGGATAAAAAATTAGTATCAATCGATTTTAAGTCTGAAGTTGTTGATGCTGACGATATTGAGACATTGCAAGAAATGACAGTCCAGGCTATCAATGATGCTCTGACAAAAGTTGATGAGGCAACTCAGAAAAAACTTGGTGCATTTGCAGGTAAATTACCATTTTAAAACATAAAAAGACGCGAGTGGCATAGTGACCGTTCACGTCTTTTTGTTATTCAAAATTATAGAGTAAGTGCTGAAATTCAAGGAAAAATAGATCAGGATAGCGATGATTCTCTTCCAATTCACTCATCAAACTTTTTAGACCTGTTAAATTATCAGTAATAATACCATCTACTTGCAGCAAGAGCATCCTGGTCATACTCTCTTCATCGTTTGGTGTCCAAGCATAAACAGATTTCCCTCGGATCCAAGACTTAGTCATGAAATTCTTGTCAAGCGAAGTATATTCTATTGTATATCCATCAGCCACAGTGGTTGGATAAATGGAATTGAACGGAAGAATGAAGAAAGAAACCAGTTGTTCATTATATTGTTTGCTTTCAATAATCGTACGATAGTCTAACGAATGCATATGATGACCTTTAGCAATTAGACGTTGACCATATTTTTTCAGAAAATTTCGTGTAAGATTTGGTGAATCTGCATCTGTTACTTTAATTTCCACTAATAATTTCTGACCAAGCTCATCAGCTTTTTCTAGATACTCATCAAAAGAAGGAACAGGAGCTGTCATCCCATTTTCTGATGCAGTCATCGCCGTCAACTCTGCTAGAGTATAGTCATGTGTCCCTCCGGTATTGCCCGTCAAAGCCATTAAATCTGTATCATGCATGACAATGAATTGGCCATCTTTGGTCTCCTGAACATCCATCTCAATATAGTCCGGCTTGAGTTGAGAGGTCTTTTCCAGAGCCTCAATCGAATTCTGAACAGCATTGCCATTGTCAACACCTCGATGGGAAATAGTCACTGGCAAGGTGTCAAATGGGTAATAAAGGAGCAATGCCCCTTGGACACCAAAAACAAGACTAGATACCAGAAAAATAGCCAATCGAAGACGATGACGGAGACGCTTGCGACGGTATATTGGTAGCTTCTTTCCGGTTAATAGACTGATAAAACCTATCATAAAGAGAGCAATGACTCCGTAATAGGTTAACCTTAATACTATATAGCAAACAACAGCTAACCAATATGAAAGACTTGGAGCATAATCTTCTACTAACAGCTGTATAGAATAGAGCAACAATGCAACTCCCGTAAAAAAGATAACCGGAAAAGTGACCAAGCCAACTAAACGCACAAGGTAATTGACTTGTTTGATTCCCTTTGTATGCTTCCAAGAAAATGCAATAGATTCTTTCACACTCCTATGTTCAAAATAGATTTTCGGTAGTGCGAACATGAGTCGGGAGGCAAGCCAAAAGAAAAGGAGGAGGGAAACTAAAATCAAGACCCCTATCCAGACTGTGTTGGATAGGTAATCAAGGACAAACTGTGGCACAACGATTTTATTAAAATAATAAATATTTAATATTCGACGTAGAAAGGGTAAAAGGAGAACTGAATAAAAAAGGAGGAAGATAATTTTTGGTAAGCTACTATGACGGATAATTGCGACCATACTATCTCTAACATCTCTCAAGTAATCCGATAAGTGCTTGACTTTTTCATCTAACAATTGCCAAACCCCAGTAAATAGAAGAGCTAACTCCAGATAGGCAATCCCAATATTGGCGAAAAATAAGAGAATAAACAAGCCAGAAACAAAAAGATTCTCAGAAAATACCGATAAAAGATTCGTCGGTGAAAGATAAGCATGACCTGTTAGGGCTAATAGCCTTTCTGAGACCCACGAATTAAGTGGTATCCACACAAACTCCATAAATGCGAACAGGGTAAAAAAGAGTAATAGAATCTTGTCTAAGTTGTAATAGATTTTTTGAAATTCACGATATATCTTTTTCATGGTACTAGTGTCCCATATTCTTTCAGGAATTGCAAGCCATCATTAAACATGAAAAAATAGAAAAATAAAGGAGAAATAGATGACTACCCAACCGACCATTGCAGTATTGGAAGAAGAGCATTTATATTCAATTTGGAAAAATGGATATAGCCAAATCCAACCTGAGTGGAAAAAATGGGATGGACCTGATTTTGAAGATTATCAGATGTATCCTGATTTTGAAGCATTTCGAATGAGTAAACTTTACAATTTCTTCTGTAATGATACTGTTTGGGGCATATTTGTAGATCGAGAACCGATAGGAATTGTTACCCAACATTGGGAAGATGAAAAACTCGATGGCTCGAAATCGGGATTGTTATCTATCAGCAAAAGTATTGGAATGGGGGCTACGGGACAAGAGCTCTCAAACTCTGGATGGAGCATATTTTTCAAACTAATACTGAATTAGAACATATCGGACTAACTACTTGGTCTGACAACCACCGTATGATGCGAGCAGCTGAAAAAATCGGTATGATAAAAGAAGCGCAAATCCGCAAAGTGCGATACTGGAAGGGACATTATTACGACTCTGTCAAATATGGAATAATAAAAGAGGAATGGGAAACAGATAAAATAGTTCCCATTCCAGATTCTTTACCCCTAACGAACGATTACAAAAATTAAGTCACATCGCGCTTACGATATAAGACAAAAAAGAGGCTGGGCAAAAACTAGCTTCTCACAATAAAAAAACGAGCAGTTCCAATTAGGAGTTGCTCGTTTTCCACTT